>MUIA01000223.1 GCA_002084115.1 Oceanospirillales bacterium LUC14_002_19_P2
CCTGTGCCTTGAATTCCGGAGCATGCCGTTTTCTTTTTGCTGCCATGACTCCCTCCTGAGGGTCATTTTGCAACCAGAAAACTTAACTTAGCTGACTGTCCAGTTTTTGGGGTCCACTATAAACACAACCCCAACAAAAAACCGCAATAAATGACAAGCGTTGCCTGAGACAAAACGTCATTGGGCTTCTCGGAGTGGCATTCATCGACAGGCTGATGTGCTGGCGACATGACCGGCTGTTTGTGGGGGAAAGAACTTTTCTCATCCTCCCAGATCGGCGCAACCATTTACTCTGATTAAACCGGCCATGTTGGTCAGGGGGACAAACCGTGCAAATTCTATTCAGCATGCTGGGCATTGCATGCCTGCTGAGAATCGCTTTTCTGCTGTCGGATAACCGCAAGGCCATTCGCCTTCGCACTGTCGGCGGCGCCTTCATTCTTCAGGCTATTCTGGGTGCTTTTGTTCTTTATATTCCAATTGGCCAGACCGCACTTGCCAGCGCTGCTGAAGGTGTTCAGCATGTCATCAACTTCGGTAACGAAGGTATTGGCTTCCTCTTTGGCGATCTGGCCAAGTTCAAGCTCGGCTTTATCTTCGTCATCAACGTTCTGACCATCATTATCTTCTTCTCCTCCCTGATGGCTGTTCTGTACTACCTCGGCATTATGCAGTTGATCATCAAGGTCATCGGTGGACTGCTGCAGAAAGTACTGGGCACCAGCCGTACAGAATCCCTTTCCGCGACAGCCAACATCTTTGTCGGTCAGACAGAAGCGCCTCTGCTGGTTCGTCCCTATATCGCCAAAATGACCCAGTCTGAGCTGTTTGCCGTTATGGTGGGTGGCCTGGCTTCGGTTGCCGGTGCGGTAATGGTCGATTACGCCAGCATGGGTGTTGAGCTCAAGTACCTGATCGCCGCCAGCTTCATGGCTGCACCCGGCGGTCTGCTGATGGCAAAGATCATCAAGCCGGAAACTGAGTTCGACAAGGTCAATCAAGACGCACACCTTGATGAAGACGAAGAGAACAAGCCTGCCAACGTGATTGACGCTGCAGCCAGCGGTGCTGCCAGCGGTATGAAACTGTCTGCTAACGTAGGCGCCATGCTGCTGGCCTTTATCTCTCTGATCGCCCTGCTGAATGGCGTGATCGGTGGAATCGGCGGCATCTTTGGTCTTGAAGCGCTGTCTCTGCAACAAATTCTGGGTTACGTATTCGCATCGATCGCCTGGGTACTGGGTATCCCCTCTTCTGAAGCACTGCAGGTCGGCAGCCTGATCGGTCAGAAGCTGGTACTGAACGAATTCGTCGCCTATGTCGACTTCGTGGCCATCAAAGACAGTCTGACTCCGCACTCTCAGGCCATCGTGACCTTTGCATTGTGTGGCTTTGCAAACCTGTCGTCTATCGCGATTCTGCTGGGTGGCCTGGGTGTCATGGCACCCGAGCGTCGCAAAGACATTGCCCGCATGGGTCTGAAAGCGGTTGCTGCAGGTAGCCTGTCCAACCTGATGAGCGCCGCCCTTGCCGGCCTGTTCCTCGCACTATAATTGGAATGCCCCGCAGACAGTTCTCTGCGGGGCCTGACCTTTATCAGGAAACTGACCGATGACCGATACTTCCAAGTACAGCCAACTTGCGCTGACCCTGATGGACCTGACCACCCTGAACGACGATGACACTGACCAGAAGGTGATTGACCTCTGTCGTTCAGCAAAAACCGACGCAGGCACCCCTGCCGCGGTCTGTGTTTACCCCCGCTTTGTCCCAATTGCCAAAAAGACCCTGCGCGAGCTGGGTTTAGAGCACATGAAAGTAGCGACCGTGACCAACTTCCCGTCCGGTGGCGACGACATCAGTATTGCTGTTGCAGAAACACGTGCGGCTATCGCCTATGGTGCGGATGAAGTCGATGTCGTCTTTCCTTACCGCGCACTGATTGCTGGCAATGCCGACGTTGGATTTGAATTGGTGAAGCAGTGCAAGGCCGCCTGTGGTGATACCGTTAAGCTGAAAGTGATTATCGAGTCCGGTGAACTAAAAGATCCTGCACTGATTCGTCGCGCGAGCGAGATCGCCATTGAAGCGGGCGCCGATTTCATCAAGACCTCAACCGGCAAAGTCCCGGTCAATGCCACACTGGAATCTGCCCGTATTATGCTGGAAGCGATACGCGACAGTGGCCGTGACGTGGCCTTCAAGCCCGCCGGCGGCATCCGTACCGCAGAAGAAGCCGCAGAACACCTACAGCTGGCAGCAGAGATTATGGGCGAAGAGTGGATTACCCCGGATCATTACCGCTTTGGCGCCAGCAGCCTGCTGGGCAACCTGCTGATTGCCCTGGGACTGCGTGAAGGCAATATCGACAAGCAGAGCTACTGAGCATAACCGCCAGTCTGGCACAGGAGATTATGCCATGTTTTTACCGCAGGAAGTCATTCGCAACAAGCGTGAAGGAAAAACACTGTCGGATAACGAAATACGAAGTTTCGTTAACGGGATCACCGACGACAGCGTCACAGAAGGTCAAATTGCCGCGTTGGCGATGGCCATTTTCTTCCGTAGCTTATCCATGCCTGAGCGAATAGCACTGACCTGCGGCATGCGTGACTCAGGCAAAGTACTGGACTGGTCTGGTGAAAACCTCAATGGCCCCATCCTGGACAAACATTCCACCGGCGGTGTTGGCGATGTTGTCAGCCTGATGCTGGGCCCCATGGTTGCAGCTTGTGGCGGTTACGTGCCCATGATCTCAGGCAGAGGTCTGGGTCACACCGGTGGAACACTCGACAAATTTGACAGTATTCCCGGCTATACGACATCTGCATCAGAAGAACTGTTCCGTAAAGTTGTACGGGAAACCGGGGTCGCCATTATTGGCCAGACCGGTGAACTGGCTCCCGCCGATAAACGTTTCTACTCTATTCGCGATATTACCGCCACCGTTGAATCCATTGATTTGCTTACTGCGTCAATTCTCGCAAAAAAACTGGCAGAAGGGCTTGATGCACTAGTGATGGATGTGAAAGTTGGCAGCGGTGCTTTCATGCCAACCTACGAACTGTCTGAAGGGCTGGCGAAAAGCATTGTCAGCGTCGCCAATGGCGCCGGCGTAAAAACAACTGCACTGCTGACAGACATGAACCAGTGTCTGGCGTCGACAGCAGGAAATGCCGTCGAAGTCCGTGAAGCCGTTCAGTATCTGACAGGTGCCTATCGTAACCCACGGTTGCACGAAATCACCATGGCACAATCTGCTGAACTGCTGGTTTCCGGGGGGCTGGCTGCTGATCAGTCCGAAGCTCGCGACAAGCTGCAAATTGTTCTGGATGACGGCAAGGCCGCAGACATCTTCAATCGCATGGTAGCAGGCTTGGGCGGCCCAGCAGATTTTGTCGAGAATCACGACAAATACCTGCCCAAAGCCAGCATTATTAACTCAAGTTACGCAGTAACGAATAACCTTAGCTGCTCGAATGATGCCCGCAGAGCGGTCATGTAAATCTTCGCCCTGAGCTGAAAATGATTGACCTTCAGTTTCAGGGAGAGGG
>MUIA01000099.1 GCA_002084115.1 Oceanospirillales bacterium LUC14_002_19_P2
GGTGATCTGCATTGCCATGAAAAAGAGGTAGAGAATATATTGAGAGCAGCATAAGGTGCTATTGCAGAATAAGGTCATCGCCTATGCCACTGAATTGGGCTTTTGCAACAGCCTCTAAAGCCGTGTTGCCGGTCAGACCAAAGGCGAAAGGAAGAAGCAGAATAATGAAAAATAAAACCAAATAAGCGGCAAAACGGGGACAGACAGCGCCGTCCCCGATCGAATTATTGCTGTAGCGTCAAAGAGATATTATCCGCATAACCATCACTACTCCCCCAGCTATCATCAAACTGGACAGTCACATCAATGGTCTGCGTCGCGGTTGGCACTTGGCCTGAGGCTTCACGATAAACAAAACCTGTCGCACTGCCTCGATCACCTTCCGTCACTGGCCCTATCGCCACACTGCGCTGACCGAAATACCAGTCACTCAAACCAGACCAGGTACTACTGGTGATCTGCTGGGGATAGCCGGCATCCACTTTATTGAGGGCATGGTCAAACCGGACATACTCGCCTTCCTTGAACAGGTAGGATTTGAACAGGTCTTTCCTGAAGGCTGCATCAATATGGCTCGGCCAAACCTGCAGTCCAGGCCAGGTGGTATCCGATATCAGCAACGGATACCCCACATCCACCTTGCCACTGCTCATGTTATAGCGGATATATTCCTCCCCTTTGAAGAAATAAGCGTTGCCATTGCTCCAGTTGATCGCTGAATCAATATCCCGGGCGCCGCCCTTGAACTTCGCCAGTTCAGGCCACTGTTCGGCGATTTTCATGGGATAACCATCGTCAGCACGATCCGCACTGATGTTGTAGCGGATATATTCATCATCCTTGAAGAAATAGGCCTTGCCGTTGCCCCAGTTGATCACCGCATCAATATCACTGGCGCCGCCGGTAAAGCGATCCAGCCCCGGCCAACCGCCTGCAATAGATACCGGATAACCGCCATCGACTCGATCATTGCCCAGGTCATAACGGTAATACTGGCTGCCGCGGAAGAAATAGACCTTGCCATTGTCCCATTTGGTGGCCGCCATGCCGGCGTCATCATTGAAACGAACGGTGACAGAAGCCTTGTCATCATCCTGTTCATAACCGCCCAACCAGGCCGAGAGGTTATAGGTAGTTGACTGCGATAAATCGAGGTGCGAAACATCAATACGTTGCATCATCGCTGACTTCTGCTTGGTGCCACCGGCGAAGAAGACCTTGCCACCATCAGGTACGCTGCCCGCGCCAGGAAAGCCACCGGGAGCGCCATACTGAATAGGCACTGCACCGCCGCCTTCCAGCCAGCCGGAGGTAGAACCTTCATAGCCGTATCGGATGTAACCGCGGTCATGCTCAGCGTCACCATTGACGATCAGTTCTGCACCGATCTGAGCTGGTTGATAGACCTGTGCACGCAGCACAGAATTCCCATCCAGCCCCTTGTCCTGCCAGGCCAGCCCCAAATGATCAAGGATAGAAGGCACCACATCAACCGGCGCCGCATCGGTACGGATACCGGCGGTCAGGTGTGAAACCGCATCACCACTGGCAATAAACCAGCTGTTCCGGTGCTCAGGACGATTATCGCCATGCTGGCCATTAGCGGTACCGCCATGATCCGGCACAGCAATTACCAACCAGTCTTCATTCGCATAAGTCGGGCGGGATTCCATGGCATTGAGAATCTCACCCAGCTGCCGGTCTGCCTTTTCAATGGCACTGCGGTATTCAGGAACATCAATGCTGAAGCCATGCGAATGGCCTTCTGCATCAACCATCGAGAAATACTGAAAGAGAACATCCACATCCGTATTGTTCAGTAGCTCGATGGTCTTGGGGACAGTGGTGTTATCTTCATACTTCCCGTAATACCAATAGTGATCTTCATCGGCACCGGTCGGCATCCTCATATGAATACCATCCCAGGACGTTACTCGCGCGGTATGGAGAGCGGGATTCTGCTGTTCAACCAGGCTAAACAGGTCTGGAATATTGCCTAACCTCGACCCGGTGAAGGAATTGTTGGTAATCCCATGGCGATCTCGCCAGACACCGTAGAGGACTGTCGCCCAGCATGGCGCACTCCAGGTCGTGTCTTCCGCCTGCATCGGGCTGAAGAATCCCTGGCTTATCAGCCTGTCCAGATTCGGCGTCTTGGCTTGCTGCAGTGAATCAGGGCGTAACCCGTCGATACCAATCAGCAAAACCTTTTTCTTTTTCTGAACCGTGATGGCGCTATTGGCATCGGCATTACTTGCATAACCGGCTAGCGGTAGTGCAACCGTGCTGGCAGCGAGGAGTGAAGTCAGTGTCAGCGCAGGCAGAGACCGCCTGAACCGGAGGTTGGTATTGTCCATTGTGGCTCCCTGAAGTTTTGTTGTTTTTATCCGGCACTGAAGTCCGGACGAGATTTCAGTGTGAGAGCAGGCTGTGACAGTGCCATGAAGTTATTGTGAATGTCCAGCGTCGTACAACCATCAAGTGAAATGGTGTATTTGGAGTCCCTGCTAGAAGTACTGATTCTCCCCAAGGGCGACATGATAGACACTGCATCGGTATCACCCTGAATCATCATCAAAACAGCTGAAGACGCATTGACACTTTCAGGGATGCCATGTTTCCAAACGCACAGACTGCAGTCATAAAAAAGCCGGCCTGTACGACAACGACTCGAATCATAACCATGAAACAATCCACTTTGGCAGGCCCATTATTGGCCGCATCCGCTTTTGTACTGTGGGGGCTGACGCCGCTGTACTACCGTCTGGTTCCGGGCGCTGATGTCTTTGAGATGCTGGCCCAGCGATTGATTTGGTCCGTACCAACGTTACTACTGGTCATGTTGATCATTGGACGACAGATTGAGTGGCGAACGGTGCTGGCGGATCTCCGCTCACTACTTTTCTGTCTGCTGGCAGGATTGTTCATGTGCCTGTCCTGGTACTGTTTTATCTACGCCATGACCCATGGCCAAGTGCTCGCTGCGAGCCTGGGATTTTTTATCAATCCACTCTGCTCCATCGCGCTGGGCGTCCTGTTTTTAAATGAACGCCTGAACCGCGCCCAGACGGCCGCTGTGCTGTTAGGTATCCTTGGTGTTGGCTGGCAGGTCTGGCATTACGGCGAGCTGCCGTGGTTGTCGCTGGGTATGGGCGTTGCGTTTGGCTTCTACGGCATGATCAAGAAGTACATTGCGTTTGATTCGCTGATGTCGCTTCTTGTAGAAGCCATGCTTTTGACACCGTTTGCCCTTGGCTATCTGTTCTGGCGGCTTTACGACGGCAGCAGTGTGTTCTTTGAGGCCAGCGGCAATGTTCAACTGCTGTATATCCTGTCAGCCCCTGTCACCTTGCTGCCTGTGGGGCTGTTCACACTGGCTGTGCGTCGTACCTCGCTGACGATTGTGGGTCTGATTCAATACATTGAACCCAGGCTAAGTTACCCCTGATGGTTGGTTGACCTATACTCCCTGAACCATCCGGCTATCAGGGGATGACTGTTATGAATTCCAGGCTCTTTCAAAATTTCATTGATGCGATTTCGTTATTAAC
>MUIA01000107.1 GCA_002084115.1 Oceanospirillales bacterium LUC14_002_19_P2
GAGAAAAAATCGAATTGTGGAGTTCGGCAGAGGTCAATTTTTTGCTTTGTTGTCATTGGTCGTTACGGGCTATCTGCAGATGTGTGTATATTACCCGTTGATACTGGTTTCGCGACAGCCTCTCTGACTGATTTATAAAAAAATCCGTCATCCGCAGAAAAATCGACAAATAATCGGCAGAGAAACTTGGCAACCACGGGAAGCCTATTGATCCTACCTACCGCTCCATCCTATCCAAAAGAATGGCGTTGCCTTTATGCCCCCTCAGTCAAAACTTCCGGTATATCCACAGAATGACCGCTTTCACTCTCCTGGCGTGCAGCATAGGCATCAACGAGGTTATTCAGGAACGCCATACCAGCATCGCTAAGAACAATAGCCCCGCCGCCCAGGTCAAAGGCAACATGACGGCGGGTAAGAAACTCCATTTCCTCGGAAAAGCGACGCTGAAAGCGGCCTGCCAGAAGCAAATCAGCGGTCAAGGGCTGCGCGTCTATTGCCTCGATATCATCACGCCCCAAACCAATGACCGGGTTACCAAGATCAGCAAGGCTACGGGCTGAAGCGGCATAGTACCGCCCGATCATCAACAACAGAATCTGGACCTTAGTTTCGTTGGCATTGGTTTCACTGCTTTCGTCGTCATTGGGATCACGCAAATGATAAAAATCGCCGCACTCCGCCAGTATCAGTTCGTAGCCCATATGGGCAAAGAAATCCCGGAAATGCGCCTGGTTGTCAAACACGACATTGAACAGGGGATTATCCTGCATACCACCATTGACCAGCACATGCTTGACCAGCAGCTTCCCTTCCGTCAGCTGTGCATAAATCGCCGTACTTTCCCTGACGTTTATTCGGTCAAATGTTGATACGACCCTGACAATGGATTCATGCTCCGGGGTATCGTTTACGTATTCATTGTCCGTCATGTGTTCTCTCAGGCTCATTGTCCGCGGACTGTGCGTCCCCGTTATCCCGTATCAGCAGGCTTTTGCGATAGATGTGGAACTCATCCTGCTCCCGCAGGTAGCGCCGATGGTTGGTGGTGATGATCTGCATGCCCGGCGGCGTGGATTGCTGCAGGTACATGAACGCCGTTAGCAGATCGACAAATGTGTAGCCTTCCACCCAGTCCTGCAGACGGTAGTGCAGTGCGGCCACAATATCCCGGCTGGGTCGCAGATGACATTGCCGTAACCACGCATACAGTCTTTCAGCGCGTTGCTGACGCTGTGCTGCTGCATCAGAAAATCCGATTTCTCCCGCCTGAATAATCGGTCGGTACAATTGCCGGGCATCCTCGATACGGGCCTCCATCTCAGAGAGCAGCGTATCGTAATAGGCCTTGGTATCCGACAACAGGTAGCTCTTCGGGCGCTGACGCCGCTTTAACCCTTCGAACAGGTTGAGTCGCTCCGGTACGCCACGGATATATTTTCCACGCATATCCGACTGCACATTCTCCCGCAGGTCCTTCACCAGATCTCCATAGAACGATTCCATGGCATTCTGCTCAAGAATGGCCCGGCGGGTTTTGTGCAGATAACGGGACGTCTGCCCCGCAACCTGCTGGATCGGGCGAAACATGCCGGACAGACTGAGGGCAACCTTTGCCACGTTATCACTGTCCGGCTGTCGTCCGTTAATACTGAAAGCCCGGGCAATTTCATCCAGCGTCTGGAACAGGTTGGTACCGTCTTTCAGCGCCTGACGATGATCCAGAAAGTTCATAACCGGAATGACCTGCCGGTTATAGATATGCGCAATCTGCTCAAACAGGGTCTGGCGATAGACGTCAAAATCTGTGTTTTTCCGGCTGGCGTCGGCGGACATGGCTTCCAGGTTCCGCCCCATATCCTCCAGATTGAGAATATTGCTGCGCATCAGGCCCACAAGGCCAGACAACTGTTCAAACAGATCTTCAACAAACTCGGTGTAATCGGGGTCAGTGTCCACGAAACTGAGCGCAGGCATGGGTGCCTTTTGCCCTGTCAGCCGATCCCTGGATTCCCGAAGGCCGGTCAACAGGCGGATCAACTTTACATCGGTCACCGCCTCATAAAGTCCCACATGGGTAAGACGGAAAGCGGCAATCACACTGTCCTGGAAATAGAGCCGCGACTCATTGCGTCGATGTTCCCGGTCCGATACCACGTTACAACGATAGAGATTCTCCGCATCAAACGCGATACGCAGTCGTTTACTCTCTTTGGACGACAGCTTTGCACTATACGCCCGAACATAACCGGTCAAAGCCAGTTCGCGGATAAACCGTTCACCTTGCTGATCCATTTCCCGGATGCAGGCGTACATCACCTCGGGGTGACTGAACAGAATCCGCAGCGTTTCCAGGGCATTGAAGCGCTGCAGTGTTGAGTCGGTACTCATACCACCGCCTCGGCTTCATGCTCCAGCAGACCCAGCTGGTCATCATCCGTGAGCTGCAATGCCTCGGCTTCAGCGCCATCCTGAACAAAACTTTCCGGCCCACCCCAAAACACCCAGCGACGCTCAGGATGATAGGGATGATCGGTCTTCATCCGGCCCAGTTCATAACGGTTGCCAATCTTGTAAATCAGGTCGGCTGATGTGCTGTACGTTCCGGCCGCCATCAGGCTGTAGCCCCGTTGCTCAAGGTGCGGCAGCAACCAGTCAAATTGCGACACATTGACGGTGGAAACCTCATCCAGAATCATCGGCAGTTTCAGCGACGTGCCCGCTTTCTGGAGCCTGCCAAGCAGCGACTGCACCAGTTCCAGGGTAATCAGCGCCGTGGTGGAATTGGACTGCGCCTTGGTTTCCCACTGCTGGCTGTCACCCTTTTTGTAGCGGTAGGACATGTCCCGAATGATCTGCGCCATGGTCAGGCGGGGCACGCCATCCTTGAAGAATTCGGTCACAAACGCTTTCAGCCGGTCATAGAACTGCCGGGTCAGCAGTTCACCGCCGTAAACATCCTGTTTTTCCAGGTCTCGCAGCAAGTTCTTGAAAGTTGGGTGCAAATGAATCTGCAGTTCAATCGTACTGAGGTCATTAATCCGCGCGGTTTTAAACGCATCATTCACCTGGGACTGGAACCGGCTGATATGGTCGCTGTGGCGCTGGATGAAATGAATGTATCCCGCAACGCCCTGGTTATGCTGTTCCACATCATTGCGGTGCTGCTCCAGGTTCTGGGGCAAGTTCTCATAAGCCTGACGAATACGTTTCAGGGTCTGGTTGATGGCGCGTCCATCCGGCGCCTCGGTCAACACACGATCTTCATCGTCAACGATACGGTCGTCACGAACGAAGGCCTGTACGGCCTGGACGATATCCTGACGTAACTGGTCATATTCCCGCATTTCCGCCTGTATGCTACGGAGAAAATCCTCTTCAGGCGTTGTTTTGGCAAAGCGTTCATGATCCGGTTTCAGCTGGTTTCGTGCACGCTGTAGCCGTGGCCAGTTGAGGGCAATATTACTGCACAGTTCCTCGCGGCTTTTCAGTTCGCCAAGTATCCGGTTGGAATCATTGCGCTGGTTTTCCAACGCAGCAAGGGCGCTGCGTTTTTCATCCAGAACAACGCCTTCCCGCTCAATCGAACCCTTTTCAATTGCCGTCTGTTCCCTGGCTTCCGAGATTTCTGCTTCCAATCTCGGCATCTGTCGCGAAACGGACGCATACTCCTCGAGATCTTCTATGGCCTGCCTGGCCGCGGCGAGCTTTTCCTGTTCATGAGTAATTTTCTTTTGCCGCTGGGTAGGGTCATCTGTCGAGCGCAGGGTTTTCTTTTCCTGTTCATACTTGACGACAATGGCCCGTTTATCCTCAATCTGACGGGTATAGTCTGCTTCCAGAGCCGCCAAATCAGGTCGGCGGAACACCTGGTGGAACAGGAAAAAGTCTTTACCGGTTTCCTGTTCTTCCAGAAGCTCAGCGAACCCAGTCAGCGTCGATTTCTGTTGATCAGTCAGACCAACATCCGAATGCATGCGGGAAAACGCCGGGTTAATAGCCAGCAGCCGCTGCATCACATAATCCGGCAACTGCCGCGACAGACGGTTCAGCTTTTGCTGGTCCTGCGCCACCAGATCATCAATCTCGTGATTCGTCTGCCGGATCATTTCATCCAAACGGGCACGGCGCTCTGCCGCAAGCCCTTCATCATTCAGGGCTTCCAGGGTCTGTGTCGCACTTTCCTTTTCTTCCTGAAGAATGCTGAGCATTTCATCCCGGGAAAATCCTTCAGGGTAGGAATTGATCAGTGTCTCCGCCCGGTTATAAATATCACTGCAGCGGTTGAGATCTTTTGTGCGCAGGCGGATGGTGGAGTCCAGTTCTTTCTTCTGGTTGGTGTGCTTTCGCAGAATCTCTTCTGTCACTGTTACAGCTGATTTGGCATCAGAAATCTGCGGCAACAATGCATCGCGTTTTGCCGCGACATCGTTATAGCAATCTTCCAGCCAGGAAGCGTAATCCACGAAATCCTGCTCTGTTTGATCCAGCTGGCAATAACGTTGATGCTGTTTCAGCAGCTGGTTAAAGCGACCACGTCCCTTTTCAATCCGGTTCAACCGGATGCCATTGGCTTCCAGCTCCTCGTGTCGGGCAAAGAAGGCATCAATATCCCAGTTCAGCGCATCATCCTGATGGCGATTATCCGAGTCAATAATGCTGGCCAGCGCCTGAGCCACGGTTTCTGAGTCTGCCCCTGTCTCAAACAACAGCAACAACAGGGTACGCAGAGAATCAGCCTGGGCAGGATCATTGTTCATCAACGGGAACAGGCAATAGCGGGAGCGTTCCGGATGGGTCAGGTCACAGGTATACAGTTTCGTGACCAGCTGTTCCCGGGTATTTGCGGTTTCAAACTGCACACCCAGTTTCTTTAGCTGTGTCGTGATATGGCGGTGAGACAAGTCAGGCACTGCCTGACCAATGCCGTATTCATCCCCTTCACCATTCCAGAACAAATGCCGTATACGGTCATAAGGACAAGCAGCAAAAATACGCCCATAACCCAAGTGACTGCCGGACCGGTGCAAAATCTGACAGTGGACGCCTTCCGTGTTTTCCACTTCTAGGACCAGGTGTGAGCGGGTGCTGGGCAGATAGTGGTTGTAACACTCGTCATTGGAGTAGAACTTGTTTTTTTCCTTGGGTACCCGGTAAGCGAACTTGATGCGGCTCTTGTGAAAATTCACCTCTGGCATCAGGAACAGGCGCAGGGCATTCAGCGCCGAGCTTTTTCCGAGATTCCCATCGCCCAGCAGAATGCTATGACGGTTGATTTGCATTTCGTTGTAGGCAAAACCCGCGCTGTCCACCAGCACCAGGCGGCTTATTTCGTAATTAAAATCCAGGCTCACTGGCTACAGTCCTCCAGACTGTCAGACGCTTTAACGGGGTCCAGGGACAACAAGGCCTCCTGTTCCATAAACTTTCGACATTTTTTCAGGGTTTCCGCCAAGGCGTCAAAACCCAGTGACCGGGCCTTGGCCACGGCCTGCATGAAATCCTTATCCTTTTCAGGGACACGTTGAAACAATGCTTCATACACGTCCAGCTGTTCAGGCTGCACCAGTCGTACTTTATCACCCAACCGGTTTGAAAGGCTTTCAAACATGGTAAGTCCGCCCAGATCCAGATCTGCCGCAAAATAGATAGCGTCATACTGATCCAGCCAGTTCATCACTAGCTCAGAGGTACACTTCTTCCCCTGCGCAAAGGCTACATCGGTATCGTTCAGTGAGAACGAAACACTCATCATAACTTCCATTGCACTGAACATGGCCGGGTAGCCAAAGAAGTTCTTTTCATTTTCCAGCAATAGCAGCGTTCGCTGGTTCTTGAACCGCTGCAGGTTGCTATGTTGCTGCGACAGGTAAACAACATCCGGAATCTTTCCGGGACATAACGCATGGAAAGCCAGAACAAAGGTTTCATCCAGTCTGGCACGGTGGCTGTCACCCAGAATCGCGGCTTCAATACGGTCTTCCGGCGATACTGCCTGCCTTTTTAAATCTGCCCAGACCACTTCGTCTATAACAGTGACGATATGTCCCTTACCAACCTTGCGGGATGTGAAATACCGGGATGGCTGTGACCGATAAACATCTGGCACACTCGCCAAAAAGAGCCTGAAGTTAATCGGCTTACCCTTTGCAATATTGTCGAGATAGTTACCGAGGCGCGTCATTCAGATAGCCCAATACAAAATCCATTCACCAAAACCGGTATTGTATCTTTTTTCAGCACAACGTCTGTCCGTCATATCCGGCATCATCCGGTCCTGTTCTGTCGAACCTGCTGTGTGAAACCCATACCATCACACAAAAACCGCATTCAAAACCGGACACCTGACTGAATGTAAAACCGCCTGACTGATTTCTTAAAAATCACTTATTTTTCATGCATTTGCCAAATTATCGGCTAAGTCCAAAAAGTCTTACTGCGACTTTATTCTGATACCCGTTCAGGGCATAACGGATTCACCTGCTCAAACCAATACCCATCAAAAACCAATGGTCTTTGTTGATAAGCATCAATAAGCCCCGAACCGGTTATCTCTAGCATACGCGCCACCAACAAAAGTTTGTCGCGAAAACATTTGTTTACTCTTTTGAAGACCAACGCCGACTGACGGGGGAACGGAAGTCGGCCCAGGGAGTGAATGCAATGACCGTTAATGCTGCTGTAGCTGCTCCGACAACGGGGACAGGGGCACAGGCTGGCCAGAAAGTGGCCTTCGGCCAGCTCGACTGGGGCTGGGTTGTGATGAGTATCGGCATGGCCATCGGCGCCGGTATTGTTTTCCTGCCGGTACAGGTGGGGATGATGGGAGTCTGGGTATTCCTGCTGTCGTCCCTGATCGGCTATCCGGCCATGTACATGTTCCAGAAGCTGTTCATCAACACGCTGGCGGAATCCGACAGCTGTAAGGATTACACCAGCATCATCACCGAATATCTGGGCAAAAACTGGGGCATGGCGCTGGGCATCCTGTATTTCATCATGCTGGTGATCTGGGTGTTTGTTTACAGCCTGGCCATTACCAATGACAGTGCTTCTTACCTGCGCACTTTTGGTGTGACGGAAACCCTGCTGTCCGATAGTCCGCTATATAGTCTGTGCCTGATCGCCGGCATGGTTTTCATCGCGTCCTACAGCGAAAAGATTCTGTTCCGGATTTCCGGTTTCATGGCGGTCTCCGTACTGGCCATCGTACTGGTGCTGGGCCTGTTCATGGTGCCGCACTGGGACATGTCCAACATCAGCGCCGTGCCACCGTCCGGTGAGCTGTTCAAGAACGCCATCATCACGCTGCCGTTCACCCTGACCTCCATCCTGTTCATCCAGTCCCTGAGCCCGATGACCATCGCGTTCCGGGAGCATAGCCAGAATGTGGAAGAGGCCCGGTTCCGCTCACTACGCGCCATGAAAGTCGCCTTCTGCCTGCTGTTTTGCATCGTGTTCTTCTATGCCATCTCCTTTACTCTGACCATCAGCCAGACGCAGGCGGTGGACGCCTTTAACCAGAACATCTCTTCACTGGCGATCATTGCACAATACATGTCCGGCTCCCTGACCAACGGCCTCGGCATCATGATCAATATCTTCGCGGTCGCGACTTCTTTCCTGGCGATCTTCCTGGCCTTCCGTGAAGCCTGCACCGGCATCGTGATGAACACGCTGCGCCGCCGCTACACCGATGACCAGATCAATCAGGGCACCATCAAGAAAGGGGTCACTGCCTTTATCATCCTGATTTCCTGAGCAGCGGTGGTAACCAACACCCACTGTGTCAGGATAGTTGTCCCGCTTACTGATTAACCAATAAAGATCAAGCAGTGGGCGATGGACGTTTAATATGCCTCGTTATTCAGGGGAGCGGAGAACAGCTGTTTTACAAAAAC
>MUIA01000419.1 GCA_002084115.1 Oceanospirillales bacterium LUC14_002_19_P2
AATCAATATTCTCAAAACCTTCGGGTAACTGTGGTCGGCGAGACATAGTTTCAAAGAGAATTCGTTGATGATGCCTAAGGATAGCTGGCATCAGGCTTAAGACTTAGAAAATACGATTGGTATTACGACTCAAAGGTGCCAGCTGGCCCAATACTCTGGTTTTCATGATTGCCAGTACCAGCATTGGTGTGACCATGTTGGTGACGGTCTACGGTTTTCTGGGAAGCCGGCTGCTTGGGTTGCTTGCAGGTACGGCGATTTTCTTCATGATTGCTGCGTTTTTTCTGGCCATACTGTTTCGGTTACCCACGCCTGAAGCCCATCAGGATCAAGCCAGTAAGCAGAAAGGAGACCCTTCTTATTGGCAGAAAGCCTGTGTTTTTTTTCACGATGACCTAGACATGACCCGGCGAGATATCTTGATGGGATTATTGGTAGCGTCTACTGTCAGTATCCTGGTGCCATCTTCCTGGTGGCAGGCCCTTTTCTGGCAGTCTTCTGAACCGGGTCTGATGGTCTGGCTATGGAATGCCATTGTTGGCCTGGTGATAGCGGTTCTGACATTTGGTTGCTCAATCGGGAATGTCGCGCTGGCCGCCGTTTTATGGTGGCACGGTGTCTCACCGGGTGGTGTGATGGCATTTATGCTATCCAGCCTGCTGACTTTCCCGATGCTGGGCATGTACTGTAAATACTACGGTCTTCAGACGGCAATCAAGCTGGTATCCGTCCTTGTTCTGGGCGTTTTAGTGGCGTGTCTGTTGATGGATATGCTGATGAACCACGTTGCTGTCGATGTCATTCGGCACAATGTACTCGTACAGCAATCCGAAACCGTGCGTTCTTTGGTGACGCTGGTGCTTAATCTCCTGTTTGGCGGCCTGGGTGTGAGAATGTATCTGCAGGGCCGACAGAAAGAGAATGGTTGCTCTATGGGATCAATGTGAGCCGGTATTGCGTCGGATTAAGATTCATTCTGCCTTTCTGCAGTAGTATGTTTATTTTGGCTGACGCACAGCCTGCCCTTTCCTACTCACAGTCAGCAATCACGGAAAGCAACATGTTATTAAGCAGGATTATCGGTCACCGGGGTAATGCCAGTCAGGCGCCGGAAAATACCCTGGCCAGTATCCGTAAGGCCCACGAGGCAGACGCCCAATGGGTAGAAATAGATGTGGTCCTGCTCGGCGATGGAAACCTGGTAATTCATCATGACCAGTCTCTGCGGCGTTGCACCAATGGCAAGGGAAGGCTTCTCCGGAGCAACCTTGAAACTATCCGGAAACTTGATGCGGGTAGCTGGTTCAGTCCCGACTTCGCCGGTGAGCGGATTCCAACCTTGGTTGAAGCGCTGACGTTGATACAGGAGCTGGGTCTAGGTCTTAACCTTGAAATCAAGATGCACCGTCATCCCGTGAAAGCCCTGGTCGAACCGGTGATCGCCACCTTGCGCGAACATTGGAAGGATAAAGACAAATTGATTCTGTCCAGTTTCAGCCATGAGGCGCTGCTGCAATGCCATGCTCTGGCACCTGAATTCCGTTTGGGTCATCTGTTTGAGAAATTACCCCGCAACTGGCTGAGTCGGGTCAGGGATGTCAATGCTGTGACTGTTCATGTGGACTGCAAGCGCCTGCGGGAAGCACGTGCCAGGGAGGTCATCGCAGAGGGGTATGAGCTGTATTGCTATACCGTTAACAAACCTAAAGTGGCGGAAAAACTGTGGTGCTGGGGGGTAAAGGGTATTTTTACCGACCGTCCACAGGACTTTGTGGGGTAAAGGCTCGCCATGCTGAGTATTGCTGGATAGCCAGCATAATAAGCAGGTTGCAGCCCAGCGCAATGACGCCGGTATGAATGCCCTGCCATTGTTTGAGTCCCTGGCTCAGTGCCAGCGCATAGACACCAATCCCTACCAGCAGCCCTGAGAAATTGGCTCTGGCAGAAACCCTGCGTCAGTGCAGTGCAACAATGAATGCCGGCATGCACTGAAGCAGGGTTTCCAATTTGATTTCCACCAGGCGCCAGAAGGTAACGTCACGATACAGTGCGCCTATTGCCAGTGCCCCCATAATGAGGATCGATAGCCAGCGATCCAGCTGCATGTTGCTGTTCTGAACGGGATCTTTTGCCATATCCCGGCTCAGTAGTGAAACCAGGCTGAGCAGAACGGAGTCTGCGGTCGACATAATGGCGGCGAGAATCGCCAGCAGAATCATCATGGCTCTCAGGGTGTGAATGGCAGAACCATCATCGGCCCAGTGTTTCAGAATGACGGGCAGCATCTGATCACTCTGGTAGCCTTCCCTGAAGAGGGGAATGGCAGCCAGACCGACAAAGAAAATGATCAGGTGCGTCATGAAAACAAACACACCCAATATCGCCATGGAGTGATAGAGTGTTGTATGGCTTTTCGCGGCGAATATACGCTGAATAGCTTATGGGTAGATAACCGTTGAGAGTCCTACGAGTAACAGGGTGCTCAACCAATACCGCTGTTGCTCCGACGATGGTGGCGTCAGGCTTTCGGGTTTGAGTTCCGCGATACCCGCTGTGATGGCAGCAAGGCTGTCATTTTTTTCCATGATCCAGACCATCAGCAGGATTAACCCTGTGAGCATAATCAGGCCTTGAACGGCATCCGTCCACGCCACCGCACGCAGGCCGCCGACAAGGTCATACACCAGAATCACCAGTGCCAGTACGATCACGCCCACGGAATACGAGATCATTCCGCCGGTGATCACCTCTGTGATTTTACCAATGGCTTTCAGCTGGGTAAACAACATGTTGCCCAAAACAATTGTCATTATCAGAGTGATCCCTCGCCGAAGCATTGGCTCCGCGGGATCATTCTGGAAGCGGTGTCTCAGCCAGTCACCGGGTGTCACAAACCCCTGCTGGCAAGCGATGGGGCGTAGTGTTGGTGCAATAAAGTGATAACCGACAGACATCGCTACAACGTAACCTACTGCCACCACCCAGAAAAAGCCCCGGCGCCAGGTTTCACTGGTCGCTCCCATTAGACTGTTACTGCTTTGAATGGTGGCGTATAGCGTCAGCACCAGAACAAAAAAAACCAGCGATCGGTTGGCTAGATAGTGGTTGCTATGTGCATTGCTGCGATATCGCCAGGCAACGACACAAACCGGGATCAGGATCAGCAGATAGAGCAGCAGTCCGCCCAGACCGATTTCTGCAAGCGTCATGGGTGGTTCGTCTCCCGGCTCCAGCGCGAAAGCAGTACCCATACCAACAGATTCATCATGACAATCAGGCCATAACATAAGAGTGCTCGGGTAACCCATGCGGGCATGCCTAATAGCGGTGTCTGATGAAACGATGGGCTTCCATACCAGGGAACTGAGACTATAAGCAGTACGATCATACAAAACCGCAGCAGAAACAGGATCTTTTGTTTTTGTTTATTCACTCAAGTTACGCAGTAACGAATAACCTTAGCTGCTCGAATGATGCCCGCAGAGCGGTCATGTAAATCTTCGCCCTGAGCTGAAAATGATTGACCTTCAGTTTCAGGGAGAGG
>MUIA01000076.1 GCA_002084115.1 Oceanospirillales bacterium LUC14_002_19_P2
ACCGGTTGCGGTTGTTTTGCCAAAAGAGGACAGAAGGTAGTCAGAGTACAGCTCAATCAGATCGTGTTTCATACCGGCAATAATGCCGTATTTTCAGTCTTGTGCGTAACTTGAGTTATTAATACATTGCCTCTTTCTACCTACGCCCACGCCTTCCTTCACGCACCAGAGAGTCCAGCTATGAAAGACACAACCACTGCCAGCGCTGTTCAGGACGCCATTGAGTGGTCTCTAATGCATGGGGATGGCACTGAAAACGGCCAATGATACAGCGACTCATTGTGCTTTCACCTTTGCCCCAACGCTGATAGAACGAGAGCGTTTTGAATTGCTGAAATCCATCGTGCCATTGATGGGCAAGCTGATTCACGGTGTATCTGAACATCATGACTTTCTGACCGAAGCCATCACGCCGCTTTGTCAGTCAGACCCTTTCTTTAAGAGCCTGCTTGAGCTGCACCAAGCAATTCATCGGGGCACTGTGCCTGCAGAGCGCCGTCCCATGCTGCTGATGAGAACCGATTTTATGGACGATGCGGCGCATGGCCCGAAGCTGATCGAGTTTAATGGTATTGCAGCGGGTATGGGGCCATTCGGCCAACGGGCGCATGAGCTGCATCGCTACCTTGAACATCAGTGGCCAGCCACTTTTCAGCAGTGGTCGGAAGCCCCTTCGCTGGAACTGGTACCTAACCCGTGCATCGAAAATCTCGCCAAAGGTATTGCCGGATCCGCCAAAACGGTTCGGGCACAGTCCGGCGAGGCAGGGCTCCCGCTGTTTCTCATGATGGTTCAACCAGACGAAGATAATGTCTATGACCAGCACTTGCTGGAAGAGGCTATTCAGCAGGAAGGCGTCAAAACCGTTCGCCGTACATTCCGGCAACTGTATGACCAACTCTCGTCTGGCGACAACCAGCGGCTGTTGCTGGAGGGCCTTGGTGGTGTTGATGCCATTTATCTTCGGGCGGGCTATCAGTACTGTGACTATGTGGCTAATGACATCGAAGAGGCTCGTTGCTGTGAAGCCCTCGGAAAAACCCGGGTAATGATTGAGCAGCACCGTGTGGCTATAAATGCCACTGTCAGCCAACAGCTGGCAACCAGTAAACGGGTGCAGATGCTGCTATCCGCCATGAAGGTTGAACAGCTGACGGACTTTGGCCTGACCCATGATGAAGCCACCCGAATTAAACCGTTCCTGGGCGACATGCGACCGGTTGATGCCCAGTCGACAGCCTGGTTTGAACATGAGCCCCACCATCACTGGGTATTGAAAAACCAGGGAGAAGGTGGCGGTCATTGTGTGTTTGACGAGGCTATTTTACCCAAGCTGAAGAGCCTGAAGCCTGACCAACATTCCGCCTGGTCATTGATGCGTCGAATCCACCCCAGGCATCATTCACGCCCCGCCCTGGTCGTGCGTCGAGGAGAGGCTACCCCCGTCAATGACCTGATCAGTGAAATGGGTATGTTTACCCTCCATCTGGATGGCCATTCCCTCACCAGCGACCTGGGCTATGCTGGTTATCTGATTCGCAGTAAACCGTCTTCGGTTACCGAAGGGGGCGTACACAGTGGGCAGGGAGCGGTTGATTCACTGGCGTATGAACACAACACGTCTGAGTGAGTGCCTCAATGCAGTTGTCTGTGAGGCGTTGAGTCTCTGAGAGATAGAGCGGGTGCTTGATGATCAGGTACAGGAGCTCTCACGCCCAGTCATAACTCAGCCTCCATGACCTGTACAAACCCAGAACAGATCGCACGAATCAACGCATTGCGGGATAGCTCCTTCACGCGATCTCCCAAAGGGTTCACAAAAACGTAGCGATCATCACTGCGTAAAACGGCAGACAATTTGGCTTTATTCTGTTCGCCATCACGCTCGCGAATCATGATCCATAAGCCTGGTTTGAACTGATCGACCTGTTTACCGACCTGCACACGCTGCCTTCGATAATCAACCGCTCGTGCATCAGACGACGGATGAACCGGCTGGGATAATGACTCATCGTTGCTGGCGGACTGCACCGGCTGATCAACCGTCGCAGGCTTGCAAACCTCCTCGTTCACGGGTACCTGTAATACCTGTGGCAGTTCTTTGTAGAAAGTCGCCAGCATCTGAAGCCGTTCATCAATAGCGCATTTGTCAAAACCCATGCTATCCAGTGATTGCCGGATCACTGCAAACAGCTTCGGCAGGACTCTCTCGCGACGGTCCTGCTGGGTCAATCGCAAGGTAGCGATAAGATAATCCAGGGTTTTGAGCCCCTGGCGCCAGGTTTCGCTACCCTCCTCCTCTTTCAGGTAGACAATAAACAGGTAATGCCCCCAAGTGTCATGCATAAAGTCCACTACACGCTCAGGCAGAAGAAAACCTCTCAGGACAGTATCCAGGTGTTCACGAATCAGCCCTTTCGCGGCCTCTGACCGCTGCTGCGCCTCACGGGCTTGTTGCTGCCGCCGCTGCAGGCGTTGTTGACGCTGTTGTTCAAGTACGAAACGGGCACTGAAATCCATCAGCACCTGCTCAAAGATACTGGTATCGATAACGAATTGATCCTGCACTGCGACAACAGCCTTTTCCACCAGACGGTAGAGAGGATCAGGCGAAGCCACATCTCCCCGGCACTGTATACCCGCTCTGCCCAGTGCGTTAAGCAATTTGCTGCCCGGGTGGGATTCCCTGGCGAAGGCAGCACCATCAATCATGGCAGCTTTGAGCAGTGGGATCTGCAATTGTTCAAGCAATGATTTTACCGAAGGCGCCATGGCGGGTTCAGCCAACATCACATCGAACAGTGTGGCGACTCTTCTCACCGTATCATCGGCCTTTGCCGACAGGTCGCGGCTATGCCCAATGCTATGCGCCTGCTGTATCAAATACGTAAACCGACTCTCACCAACAGCACCTGACTTTCTCATAATGCTGACCACATTGGCGGAGGGTATCTGCGTTGTTAATTCAGCGTCGGCCATGCCCGTGTCTCCCGGCGATTACACTGCAGCAGTCATTCCTTATTTCGGTTTATGCATTAAACCGGAAGTTATTTTTCCACCAACAGCCAATGAAGACAGCGACATCGGTCTCATTTCTGCAGGAAACCTGCCTGTTTTTTCGGGCAGGCGTTTTTCAGGTACGCATACTTCACCATTGTTCACCCGGCAACCAGTGATTAGGATTCCCCGCCTCACACCGAACCCGGAGCTCCACCATGACCGAACCTCGAGGCGAACTCTCCCTGCGCACTTTGGCGATGCCCGCTGACACCAACCCCAATGGCGACATCTTCGGCGGCTGGTTGCTGTCCCAGATGGATATCGCGGGTGGTCTGTCGGCTAAGGGACGCAGCCATAGCCGGATCGCGACTGTGGCGATTGAATCGATGAGTTTCCACCAGGCCGTTCGTGTTGGTGAGATCGTCTGCTGCTATACCGATATTCTGAAGGTGGGAAGAACCTCAATGCGGATTCGCATTGAAGTCTGGACCATGGGCATGCCCTATAATCAGACTCGGGCCAAAGTCACGGAAGGGATCTTTACCTATGTTGCCATTGATGAAAACGGCAAGGCACAACCGGTCGATCGCGAAGAAGCCTGATTAACCCTCAGTGTTCTTTTTCGCCTCATCCACCAGCTTCTTGGATTGCTCCATAAACTGCTGGAAAGAGTTGCGGCGAAACAGCTCTTCGAATTCTTCCCGCGTGGTTTCCTCTGTACCCTCACCTGCCTGGGTCGCGTCAGCGGTGTCATCGCCGTCCATCATATTGGCAAAGGCATCCGCATCTTTCTGATCGACCTGGCCGGTGGGTTTCCCGGTCGTTCCAGGTTGTCCGGAGGGATCGACTGGCCCTATCGGACCATTATTATTTACCTGCGTCATTGCCCCTCCCTCCTTATTCACAAAACAATCCGTTATTTTCCCTTGAGCTTTGGCGTGTGAGCGGTATGTTTAATGGTTAATGACCTGTTGCCAAACCACAGGGAAAGGTTGTGTCTTTTTACCTGGTACTCCTATAAGGATAGTTGTCAGCTGGTTGGATCAGGGCGTCAGGCATCGCCTCGTTATCCACAATCCGCATAAAAAAGACGATAGTTAAAACCTGTTAAGCGATCACAGTAAGGGGAAACACAGGCATGTCACACGCCCATTCACTTCGTAAGTCGCTTTGCCTTTATCTGCTCTGCATCACGGTCTCCCTGACCGGTGCCAGCAGCGTGTTTGCCAAGCTCTCTGGCAGCCAACTGGTTCGAGGCAATGCGGCAGAACCCGAATCGCTTGACCCGCAACAGATACACAGCCTGCCAGCCATCAACATTGCTAATGACCTGTTTGACGGTCTGGTGACCCGGGACAGAAGCTGGGACATTGTTCCCGCGCAGGCGACACGCTGGGAAGTCAGCAATAACGGTCGGGTGTGGACTTTCCACCTCCGACAGAGTGACTGGTCCAACGGAACCCCGGTGACTGCCGAGGATTTCGTTTATGCCTGGCAACGGGCCGTCGATCCCAAAACCGCATCGCCCTATGCCTGGTACCTTGAAATGCTCGGCATCTCGCATGCTGACGCTATCATTCGAGGGGAACTGCCCCCCTCCCACCTTGGGATTACCGCCAAATCACCCGACACGCTGGAGGTAAAGCTCGATCGACCTCTGGCCTGGTTTCTGGAAACACTCACCCATCCGGTACTGTTTCCTGTCCCCCGGGAGGTTGTCAAAGAACACGGCGAAAACTGGATAGACAAAAACAATATTGTCTCTAATGGCACGTACACCCTGACCGACTGGATCGTCAATGAGCATATTGTACTGACCGCCAACAAGCGTCATCCTGCCTACAGGCACTTGAAAATCTCGCAGGTGTCCTACCTGCCATTGACTTCGCCTTCCGCGGAATATCACCGTTACCAGGCTGGCGAGCTGGATATCACCAGTGGGCTTCCCGCCAATTTCTATGCCCATATCAAGAAAAAGCAGGCCGAAGAGATCCAACTGTCACGCTTGCTGGGCACGGAGTATTACGCCTTCAACACCCGCAAAGCGCCGTTCATGGAAGCGAATCTGCGCAAAGCGCTCGCCTATGCCATCGACCGTCAGGTTTTAACCGACAAAGTCCTGGGTGAAGGGCAAATCCCTGCCTATACATTCACACCGCCCTACACCTCATCCATGCCGGATTACACACCGAATTATCAGCTCATGTCGTCAGAAGAACGACTGGCCGCTGCAAGGGAATTTTATCGACAGGCAGGTTATTCCAGCACCAACCCCCTGAAAGTCAGGATCCTCTATAACACCAGTGAATCACGGAAGAAGATCGCCATTGCAATCGCCCAGATGTGGAAGCAGGGATTAGGGGTCGACGTGGAGCTGGTTAACCAGGAATGGAAAGCCGCCATTGAATCCATCAAAACCGGCCAGTTCGATCTCGCCCGTGCCAGCTGGATTGCCGATTTTGATGAAGCATCCAGCATGCTGTCGATCTTTGCCAGTGACCACAGCAGCAACAAAGCCCGGTTTCATTACCCTGAATACGATCGATTGATGACCACCGCATTGACCACGCTGGATATCCATAAACGGGAAAAGCTCTACGAAAAACTGGAAGGGATCCTGAATCAGGAGATGCCTGTAATTCCTCTGTATCACTATGTGACAGCACGCCTAGTATCGCCCCGGGTAGGGAACTACTACTCAAGCC
This sequence comes from Oceanospirillales bacterium LUC14_002_19_P2, assembly GCA_002084115.1. Classification (GTDB taxonomy): domain Bacteria; phylum Pseudomonadota; class Gammaproteobacteria; order Pseudomonadales; family Endozoicomonadaceae; genus Kistimonas. The sequence continues at coordinate 5,706 of MUIA01000076.1, forward strand.
CGCAGGATCAAGTCTATACCCGGCATTTATACCTCAAGCAATAATCGTCAGCGTGCAGCGGAGTCAGCGGCAACCTTTGACTCCGCGCGAACTTACCAGGTCAAAACCGCAAAAACAGCCAGTACTGCTACCACCAGCACGCCATGAATGACATCCTTACGGTCTTCCGTCTGCATTTCCTGAAGGAAAGCCCTGCCCGCATCCATTTCAAGCCGTTGCATATCACTCAGATCCAGTGCCAGACTGCCTGTTGTACTCGAAAACAGGTAATGCTCTGCGTGGGTTTTCTCATCTTCCACCCGTTCCAGCGTGGATAGGATGGCATCATCAATGGCCTGATCCTTTGGCATTCTTCCGTGCAGCACCGCCATAGTGGCATGATGGGCAATCCGCTGAACCAGCGACTGCATCTGGATATCAGTAATCATGACAACTCCCCCCGAACTGATTGGGAAAATGTGCAAAACTGAAACGCCGCAGGACACAGTCTGAACTTCGCCAACAACAGGTCAATGGCATCCCGAACAGAAAAATACCGGCCTGGCATGCAAAGGCAACATTGCTGTCATTAGACCGTAAAGCCGGTCATGCCCCTGCCGACAATCAGGGTATAACAGTCTGGAGATGGATAGTCATGAGCGGCGAACAGTTTACTTTGACCATCAGTCAGAGCGCGTCCGATAATAGGGATTTTGCTATCCATTTCTCTGAGCAGGGCAAGAAAAAGAAGGAAACGCAGCTGGTCCAGATCCAGTTCAGCGACATGCCCTGGTTCGACGAAGCGTTCATGGATGAACTGGTGGCGTCCGTGGCCCGCAAGTTGGCCACACGCATTATCGACAGCAAAAGCCAGTCAGACAACAAGAACAGCAAGGCTACCGAGGCCAATGCCCGCCGCATCGTCAAGGATGTCCTCGAAAAGATGCGCAAGTATCAGTAAGCACCCGCTTTCACGCCAGTGCCGGCCACAGGCCGGCAGCCATCTCCTGAAACCTCACAGAGACTGATCAGCAAAAACACGGATAGTGGCTGGCGTGCCGATCACGTATTGTGCCGACCATCCAGTCTCCCCTTTCCAATCACTGCAGAGGCCAATCGACAGGTTTCTGACAACCCGTCATCACGCGCTTATGGATCTGACCCGTTACGTCAATACCTTTGGCAATTATCTCCGGCAAAAATACGGAGAGCCGATTCACAAACTGTCCGTCAACGCTGACTTCACCTGCCCCAACCGTGACGGTACCAAAGGCATTGGCGGCTGCAGCTTCTGTAACAACAACTCCTTCAGCCCGGCTTCGACCAAAGCGGGCTCTGTGACTGCACAATTGAATGCTGCAAGAACACGTGTGGAACAGGTTAGAAAGGCGCGTCGCTTCATCGCCTATTTCCAGTCCTATTCGAACACCTATGGCGAGATTGAGCGTCTGAAAGCGCTCTACGATGAAGCACTGGCGGCTGATGAGATTATCGGTCTGGCTATTGGCACCCGCCCAGACTGCGTGCCGGATCCGGTGCTAGAACTGTTGGCAGACTATCAACAACAGGGCCACGAAATCTGGCTGGAACTCGGCCTGCAATCCAGCTTTGATGCATCGCTGGAACGCATCAACCGCGGCCATACCTTTGCCGATTACGAGGATGCCGTGCAGCGGGCTCACCACTTTGGCCTGAACCTGTGCACCCATCTGATCATGGGTATTCCGGGGGAAACCGCCAAAGATACCCTGACCAGTTACCAGCGCGTGCTGGATCTGGGCATCAAAGCCATCAAAATTCACCCCCTTCATATCGTCAAAGGCACACAACTGGCACGGGAGTGGAAGCAGGGCCTGGTGCCCGACCTGACCATGGACGATTACGTTAATACGGTGGTAGAAATCATCAAGACTGCACCCAAAGAGCTACTTTTCCATCGTCTGACTGGCTCTGGCGCGCATCAGTACCTGCTGGCGCCTGACTGGGTCAAGCACAAGTGGGATATTCTTGGTGGGATTTATGAACGTCTGGAAGAGGCTGTTGCAAAAGCCCAATTCAGTGGTATAGGCGATGACCTTATTCTGCAATAGCACCTTATGCTGCTCTCAATATATTCTCTACCTCTTTTTCATGGCAATGCAGATCACCTCGTAATCGGCTCAAATATCGCCTGATTAACATGGGAA
>MUIA01000110.1 GCA_002084115.1 Oceanospirillales bacterium LUC14_002_19_P2
GGTTGGAAACCCTCTCCCTGAAACTGAAGGTCAATCATTTTCAGCTCAGGGCGAAGATTTACATGACCGCTCTGCGGGCATCATTCGAGCAGCTAAGGTTATTCGTTACTGCGTAACTTGAATAAGTTAAGTCTGCCAGCAGCTCCGTGTGGCCGCTGAAAGGGATACCTGATTCGTTGATCACGCCTTTGTGAACCGGCGCTGTGACCATGGCGTCAAACAGACCGGAATGGCAGCCTTTGACGGCCTGAGCCAGAGTTTCAAGTACATACCCACTGTTACGGCTATCCAGCTGTCCGGCGGTGCACGCTGCTGCCAGTGTGATGGGCATGACCTGTATTTCCCCGGGCTGTGATAGTGTTCGGGGAGCGTCCGGATCAAATGTTGTGATCTTTACATCAACATTCAATTGACGTGCCCGCTGTTCCAGCAACGCAGGATCAGCGATAACGACCAGCTGTGCATCCCGCGGCTGGCTGGCCTGCAGGATGCACAGATCAGGGCCAATGCCCGCCGGTTCCCCGGCGGTAATGGCTAAGGGGGGTAGGGTTTGCTCTGTCACAGCTTGATTTCGACGTAAGCCTGGTCACGCAGCTCACGGAGCCAGACCTGCAACTCCTCTTCGTACTTGCGATTTCTCAGCATTTCCTGAATGCGGGCCCGCTGTACGCGGTTGCTGACATCTTCTTTGCGCTTGCCGAGCACTTCAAGGATGTGCCAGCCAAAGCGGCTGCGGAACGGAATAGAAACGGTGTTCTGGGGCACATTCAGCATCTGGTCACGGAAGGCTGGCACCATGTCATTGGGGCTGACCCAGTTCAGGTCTCCACCGTTGAGTGCCGTACCTGTATCATCGGAATAGGCGCGGGCCAGTACACCGAAGTCGGCACCACCCTGCAGGCGCTTGTACAGATTCTTCGCCATTTCCTGGGCTTCGAAATCACTGCGGACCTCATTGGGGCGAATCAGGATATGACGCACATGGAACTGTTCCTGCAGCAGCTTCTCATCACCCCGCTTATCGAGCAGTTTGACGATATGGAATCCGCTGGGGCTACGGATCGGCTGGGAAATGTCGCCTTTTTGCAGGTCTTTAACCGCTGCGGTGAAGAGGGAAGGCAATTGGTCGACCTTACGCCAGCCAAGGTCACCACCTTCCAGGGCTTTCTGTCCCTGGGACTGGGCGACAGCTACCTGAGAAAAGTCTGCACCTTTCTTCAGCTGCTCGACAATCGCGTCAGCCTTACGGTTGGCTGCCTGGATTTCGTTGGGGCTGGCGCCTTCCGGCAATGCCACGAGAATATGGCCCAGACGGTATTCCACGGCCAGCTGCTGCTTGCCTTCCTCGGAATTCAGGTAGTTGTCGATATCCCGGTCGGTCACCTGGATACGCTCCAGCACCTGGCGCTGACGCACCCGGTTGATCAGCATTTCCCGGCGGATTTCGTTACGGGCTTCCCGGTAGCTCAGGCCATCGGCTTCCAGCGCTTTCTGGAACTGCTCAATGGTCATGCCGTTTCGCTCGGCAATGGAGCGGATGGCGTCATTCAACGCCCAGTCATCGACTCGGATACCGGTTCGGCCTGCGATCTGGAGTTGCAGGTTTTCAATCACCAGCCGCTCCAGGATTTGCTGCTTCAGTACATGTTCTGGCGGCAGCGCGGTATTGCGCTCCTGCAACTGGCGTTTGACCGCTTTCAGGCGGGTATCAAGATCGCTTTCCATGATGACATCGTTGTCCACCACAGCAACGATGCGGTCGAGCGGGACAACCTTGGCCATGGCCGGGGCGCCGGCCAGGGTCATGGCGGCTAACACCGCCGGGAGCAGTACACCTAACAGTCGGTTCTTTATTACGTTCATTGATAAATTCTTCAACTTATTCCTCTGGACGGTAACCGTCGATATCCTGCAGGATGCTCTCAACCTTGGTGCCGGTCAGGCTGCCGAGTCCCTTGAGCACGAACTGGACGAAGACTCCATGCTTGGAGCTGGCGGTATCAATGTCCTCATAAGGATCAATCCAGTTGCGGTACAGGACCTGAACCTTGTAGCAGCAGCTGTCACGCTCCACACCGAGCGAGCGCTCCATGTTGCGGGAGTTGGTGATGTCGTACGTCCAGCGTCCCACTGTATTCCAATTGGTGGTCAGTGGCATCAGGAACGAGGCATCGGCTTCTTCCAGATTACCGTTGACGTAGCGACCGGTGTTGTTGCCATCATCATTCTTCTCTGCCCGTTCAACCTGATCCCGGTAGCGATAACGGAAGTTCAATGCATGATTGGGTTTTGGCAGATAGTGAACGCCCAGAGCGTATTCATCAACGTGGCCACGGTTGGTGTCAAACATCCAATCCTGACGCAACATCAGGTCACGGCGAATATTCCAGACAAGCTGAGTGGCCAGCGGAGAGGTCGAGGCTTTATTATCCTCTAGCTGACGCTGGTATGCTTCGTCGATGTTATTGTCAGGATTGGCGTTGGGATCCCAGTAATCGGCATTCAAATGCGGGTCCAGCGAAACCTTACGATCCTGGAAGTAGAAAATCTGGCCAATACCAAACCTGAAGCGTTCGTAGCCATCATCTTCAAGGAAGCAGCTGGTGACGCCCAGTGCCAGCTGGTTAGTGTCGCCAATACGGTCATATCCACTAAACCGGCTATTACGCCACAGGCTGTCGTAATTAAAGGACAGGTCCGTGCTATCAAAGTCGGGGTTGAGACTTTGCTGGCTGCGGTAAGGCACGTACAGGTATTTTGCACGGGGTTCCAGCGTCTGAGTGAATTTCATATCGCCAAATGATGCCTGGCGATCGAAGAATAACCCACTATCAATAGCGTAATAGGGCGCAGCAGTAGAGGGCGAAGTAATGTCGTTTTTGGTCAGGCTGGTGTCTTGCATTTGATTCTGAACTTCCTGCAAGTCCAGACGATCAAGATCGTAGCCGACATAGGTGTAACCTACGCTGGGCTCCAGGAAACCATAGGTTCGATCAATACGATACTTAACGCCTGACTGCAGATAGAGTCGTTGTCCAACCGCATTGTTGATGCCGTAGCCATCGCCGTAAATTGGGCGTTCGATGTCGTACTTTTGATCAAAAGGTGTATTTTTTTCCTTGTAGAGATAGTTCCATTCTTTATCCCGATCGAACTCGGTGTAGTCGACCAGGTAGTTGAACCCGAACCCTGCGCCCATGTCCCAGTCACCCAGCAAAGTGAGCTGTGGTTCCTTGTTATAGGGATCGTCAGAATCAATGGACATGTTTTTCAGCTTTTCAAAGTTGGCTGTAAAACGCCACTGGTGCGCGCTGTCGCCACCGCCATAATAGGTCGAGGTAATTTGCTGGTTGAGCGGACTCTGGCTGCCAAGCTTCAGGCCGGTGCCAAAATCACTGAGGAAGTCCTTGTCGCTGGCATTGGCAAAGTCAATATTGTAATCCCAGTTGGTGGTCAACTGCTGCTCATGGCGCCAGTTGATCAGCCAGCGGTTTTCGTCGTAATTCCGGTTTTCGTCTTTCAGCTGATCCTTAGACAGGAAGGCTCCGCCGATCTCACCCTTGGCATCTTCCGTCAGATAACGGAATTCATTTTCCAGCATCAGGCCCCGCTTGCTCATGTAGCGCGGCGTGATGGTGGCGTCGTAATTGGGGGCGATATTCCAGTACCAGGGCTGGGTGTAGTCAAAGCCGATATCGCTGTCGCCAAAACCAATGGTGGGATAGAGCAGACCAGTCTGACGGCGATCATCAATCGGGAAATAGATGTACGGGGTGTAGAACACCGGCACATCCTGAATACGAACAGTGGCGTTTTTGGCGGTACCAAATCCAGTCAGCGGATTGAGTTCCACCTCTTGACCTTTCAGTTCCCAGACACAACCTTCCGGTGGGCAGGTGGTGTAACTGGCATCATCCATATTAATGACGCCATTCTCACGGCGGACAATCTTGCTGGCCTGGCCGCGGATCCGTTCCTGGTGGAACACGTACTGGGCGTCAGTAATCTCGGCGCGACCGCTGGTCATGTTGACGGTGGCGTCATCGCCGGTCATCAGCAGATTGGGTTCGCGGATCACGACGTTGCCTTCGAAATCCGCAATGTTCTCGTTGCGGTTCAGCTTGGCAACATCACTTTCAATCTGGCGGTAACCCTGATTGATCACCACGTTACCACTCAGGGTGCCGAAACCTTCTTCCAGATAGGTGCTGGCATTGGCAGCGGCAAGAATCGGTGCTTCAGCCGGGTCACCGACGTAATCCATACCGGGGCGTTCCGGCTCCAGGTAACCGCCCTCACACAGTAATGAGTTACGATCGGACTGGCGATCGATCGGCAGCTGTGTCAGGGAGACCCAGTCCAGCGTCTTCATCACCGCAGGCGGTTCACTGGTAACAGGTGTAGCGGATACGGCAGTCGTTGCAACGCCGGCTGCGGCGGCAGCTTCAGGCAGTTTTTCAACCGCAGTAACCGTTTCGGTCTCGACGGTGACGGAGGTTGCCAGACGATTCTGGCGCGCCGGAGTGATCGGCATCCGCGGCGCAGGTTTCAGCGGCCCGATATTCCGGGTGCCCTGATCACACAGCCAGCCACCGTCGCTGCCGGTGCTGCAATTCCATTGAATATTGACCGGCAAGCCGTCCGGCTGGGCGGCATACAGGGGGATAATGGGTTGGCCTGCCAGAAGTCCGGTGGTGATGACCAGTGGTAGCCTGTTTTTTAACGTAAAAAGTGTATTTGCCATTGGGTAATCAGTCCGGCCATCCTGTCGGCGTTGACATGCCTGTACTCTGAAAGGCCTGCATGATAAAGCATTCCGGTAGCCGAGGACCAGCTTTCATAAGGGATAGCCGTCAGGTGGTGTAGGATTAATGGAAGAAGCACCGGACGGTGATATAAGCTAGCCACATTTGGACCGAAATGCCACAGCGCGCTGACCGCGTTCTTGCGATGAGCTATACGGCTTTTTCAGGTTGGCGCTGTATGTAATGGCCATCTCTTTTTTGATTTTGCAGGCGTTGCCTGATGACTGACCGACAGGATGCGATCATGCCCCGTCAGACCGATAACCGTCTTCTGGAACTGAGCCGCTGGTGTGCGGATGAACTGAACCAGGTGGCCGGCCATCCCATTCAGAAAAATCTGGAAGCCGTCTCCGGCGACGCCAGTTACCGGCGCTATTTCCGGGTGCACAGCGATGAAGCGGCCCAGATGTCGGACGCAAAAACCTGGATCGCCGTTGATGCGCCGCCCGAGCATGAAGATTGTCGTCCATTTGTTGCTATCGCCAACAGCTGGCAGCGACAAGGCTTGCGCACGCCGGGGGTGCTCTCTGTCGATTATGGTCGTGGCTATATGTTGCTGGAGGACTTTGGCAACGAAGTGCTCCAGTTCTCGCTGGATCACAAGACTGTCAGCCATTTCTACGATAAAGCGCTGGCGGACCTTCGTCTCTTGCAGCAGACCCGAGTTCCCGATGAATATCCCCTGCCGGCATATGATTCAGCCATGCTGCGTCGGGAAATGGAACTCTTTCCAGAATGGTGCCTCAAACAGTTATTGGGAATGACAATTGGGCAGCCGGAGCAGGTGTTGCTGGATGCATTGTCTGAGCATCTGACCACCTCAGCGCTGGAGCAACCTCAGGTACCGGTTCACCGGGACTATCACTCCCGCAACCTGATGGTGTTGCCTGAGGGGCTGGGAATTATTGATTTCCAGGGCGCTGTGCTGGGACCAGCCACCTATGATCTGGCATCGTTGCTGCGTGACTGTTACATTGACTGGCCGCAGACGCAGGTCTACCGCTGGCTGGAGGATTTCCGGGCGTGTTCAGCGGTGTTGTCAGTGCATGATGCCGCCACAGTGAGACGCTGGTTTGACTGGATTGGCGCCCAGCGGCATATCAAGGTGCTGGGGATTTTCTCCCGGCTCTGGCTTCGCGATGGCAAGCCCGATTATCTGCAGGATATGCCCCGGGTCTTTGCCTATCTGCTGTGGGTGTGTGACCACTATCCGGCGCTAGCCGGGCAGGCAGACTGGCTGCGCAACGAAGTTCAGCCACGGCTGGCGCAGCAAAGATGGTGGCAGGATTACCGGTTAACCGATGAGTAAGTAACAGGATGTCAGACAACGAGTCGTCAGCCGTACCGATGAAAGCGATGATCCTGGCCGCCGGGTTTGGCGAGCGGATGCGTCCCCTGACGCTGGAAACCCCCAAGCCGTTGCTGGAGGCCGGTGGTAAACCGTTGATCGAACACCACCTGGAGCGGCTGGCTCGCGAAGGGTTCAGGGATATTGTCATCAACCATGCCTGGTTGGGGCACAAGCTGGAAGTGGCGCTGGGTGGCGGTGAACGCTGGGGGCTGCATATTGAGTGGTCCCGTGAGGACGAGCCGCTGGAGACCGGTGGCGGTTTGTTCAAGGCGTTACCGTTGCTGGGTGATCAGCCCTTTCTGCTGGTCAATGGCGATGTATTTACCCGTCTTTCCTTTAAATCGCTGCAGATGCCCATAAATAGTCTGGCTCACCTTGTGCTGGTGGATAACCCGGAGCATCGCCCGGAGGGTGATTTTTGTTTGCGTGATGGCAAGGTGCAGACGCCGGAGTCGGCTGGAAACAGAACATTAACGTACAGCGGTATCAGTATTCTCTCCCCTGAGTTGTTCAGGGAATGCCAACCGGGTCGTTTTCCCCTGGCGCCATTGCTGCGCAAGGCTGCGGCGGCGGGACGGGTGACCGGAGAACACTTTACCGGTTACTGGCTGGATGTCGGGACGCCTGAGCGTCTGCAGCAGCTGGATCAGGATTTGAATGCCGGTCGCCTGCCGGCCAGTGAGTAAAACATGTGGTTCAGGATTTTATTATTTGCATTTCTGGGGTTTGTATTTGGCGGTCCGTTTGGCGCGGTGATTGGTGCTCTGATTGCAGCGTGGATTTCCAGCCAACAGCCCAGGATTGTCTATGGGGCGGGTCAGAGCAGTGAGCGCCGACGTCAGACGCAAACTGCGTTTTTCCGGGCTACCTTCCTTGTCATGGGCAAGCTGGCCAAGGCGGATGGACGGGTCAACGAGGAAGAGATTCAGGTCGCAACGACCCTGATGAATGAGATGCGCCTCTCGCCCGACCAGCGGCAGCAGGCCATTGACCTGTTTAACCAGGGCAAGACACCGGGTTGTGATATCCGGGGGGTATTGCTGGAGTTTCGTCGTGCGGCTGGTTCCGGCAGTTTGATTCAGATGTTCATGGAGTTGCAGCTTCAGGCCGCTTATGCGGATGGGCAGCTGAGTCAGGCGGAAATGCAGGTGCTGCATGAGGCCTGCGAATACCTTGGGGTCAACCGGTTTACGTTTGAGATTCTGCATCAGCGTTTTCAGGCTCAGCGTGCGTTCTACAGCCGTTATAACGGTGGTGGTGGCTACCAGCAGCAGGGTAACTATGGTTATCGCCAGCCTGTCGACAACCGCAGCAAACTGAAAGAAGCCTATGCCACCTTGGGAGTGTCGCCCGATGCCTCGGATAAAGACGTCAAGCGGGCTTACCGGAAACTGATGAGTGAGCACCATCCCGATAAGCTTGTGGCCAAGGGGTTACCGGAAGAAATGATGGAAATGGCCAAGAAAAAGACCCAGGAAATTCAGGCGGCCTACGACCTGATTCAGGAAGAACGAAAAAGAAAGTAATGGTTGTTGGATAAAAAAAGGGCGCAGAACTGTTCAGGTTTGCGCCCTTTTTTAGATCACTCAAGTTACGCACAAGACTGAAAATACGGCATTATTGCCGGTATGAAACACGATCTGATTGAGCTGTACTCTGACTACCTTCTGTCCTCTTTTGGCAAAACAACCGCAACCGGTTTGT
>MUIA01000397.1 GCA_002084115.1 Oceanospirillales bacterium LUC14_002_19_P2
TGAGGTTTACTATAACCGCCAGAGAAAACATTCTGTTAATGGCTACCTGGCACCTTTCAAGTATGAACAGGAACTTGCCAAGGCAGCGTAAAAAAGTGTCCGGAAAACTCTTGCCAGATCAAATGGTGACAATTCGGTTTCGCTGCCTGAGCAGCGTCGTGATGAAATCGGCGATCTTTCGCGAGCCTTTGAAGCCATGCGCCGGGAGCTTCAGAAAAAAGAATTTGCAATTCTCCAGAACCAGACCAAGGCGATGCTGTCAGCCAAAAAGGCCGCGCTGGGTGATATGGCCAGTGGCATGGCCCATGAAATCAATAGCCCCATACAGGCCATTCAGTTAAGCGCGGAACGATTAACCCGAAAGATGGAGAAAGGGACACTGACGGAAAAGGATGTTGTTTCACTGAGCAAGATCGCATCATCGATTCGCCGGGTATCCGGTATTATTAACAGTCTCAGCAAGATATCCCGAAGCAGTCATAATGAAGATTTTCAGCACTGTCAGGTTGCCGTTTTTATTACCGATGCTGCAGATCTTGTTGAAGAAAAATGTAAGGTCAACGGTATTGATTTCTCGGTGGAATATCTGGAGGAAACTGACAAGGTTGTTATTAACTGCCAACGGCTACATCTGTCCCAGGTGATTGTCAATCTGTTGAATAACGCCTGTGATGCTGTCAGTGAAAGTGAAGAAAAATGGATTCGTATCGAGGTTAGTCAATCCGGTAAACAAGTGATGATCCGAGTGATTGATTCTGGCCCCGGCATTCCCGCCAAGATTCGGGAACGGGTATTTGATCCTATGTTTACCACCAAGGAGATTGGCAAGGGCACCGGTCTGGGGCTCAGCATCTCTCAGACTATTATCCGCGGGCATGGCGGTGTCATTCGTGTGGATGCTCATTGCCCCAATACCTGTTTCATCCTGACATTGGATAAGGAGCATAACAATGACTAAAGCATTACTGGTAGTGGACGATGTGAGCGAACTCCGGGAAGAGCTGGCCCTCTGTCTTGAAGATGAAGGCTACCGTGTATTCCAGGCAGAAAATGGCGTGCAGGCGCTTAAAGTGATGGAGCAACAGGATGATGTCGGCGTTGTGATTACCGATATATTGATGCCCAAAATGGATGGTATGGAGTTATGTGCGGAAATACGGAAAAATCGGCCGGGTGTCAAGATTGTGGCGATATCCGGCGGTGGAAAGGTCTCCGAGGAGAACCATAACCTGGTCGGTTCTTATCTACGTAAAGCGCAGCGGGAAGGCGCAGATGTTATCCTGGAGAAGCCGTTTGCGCTGGATGATTTATTGAAGGTCCTTTGATTGGAAGTGTTATTGAAAGTGCTGATCGCTAGTTTAGTTGCAGAAAAGGTGTTGGGATAAACAAGGCGAGAGAAAAGCTCCCGCCTTCGGTATACATTATTTTGTAAGCTTTACCGTTCTATCAATTAGTGACATCCAGGCTGCGCAGATAGTCATCGTAGCTGCCATGGAAGTCAGTGATCCCGTCCTCTGAAATCTCAATGATTCGCGTCGCCAGCGAGGAAACAAACTGTCGGTCATGGCTGACAAAGATCAACGTACCTTCGTAATTCTCCAATGCGAGGTTCAATGCTTCGATGGATTCCATGTCCATGTGGTTGGTGGGTTCGTCCATCAGCAGGATGTTGGGCTGCTGCATCATCAGCTTGCCGAACAGCATGCGTCCCTGCTCGCCACCGGAAATGACACGGGTGGATTTCTTGATGTCGTTCTGGGAGAACAGCATCCGGCCCAGGAAGCTGCGGGTGAACTGTTCATCGTTACCGGCGGGTTTCCACTGGTCCATCCAGTCATACAGGTTCATGTCGGTTTCAAAGTCTGCGCTGTGATCCTGGGCGTAGTAACCGATGTTGGCGTTTTCTGACCATTTCACTTCACCTGACTTCGGCGCCATGGCACCGGCCAGCGTATTCATGAAGGTGCTCTTGCCGATACCGTTCTGGCCAATCACTGCAATACGCTCGCCGACGTCTACCAGCAGCTTGACGTCAGAGAACAGTAACTCGTCACCATAGCCCTGTGACAGGTTGGTCACCTCCAGCGCCTGGCGGAACAGTTTTTTTTCCTGCTCAAACCGGATAAACGGACTCTGTCGGCTGGAAGGCTTGATTTCATCGAGCTTGATCTTGTCGACCTGGCGGGCACGGGATGTTGCCTGCTTTGCCTTGGAGGCGTTGGCGGAGAAGCGGCTGACAAAGGCCTGCAGTTCCGCAATCTGGGCCTTCTTGCGGGCATTGTCAGCTTGCTGGCGTTCGCGGGCCTGGGTGGCTGCGGTCATGTATTCGTCATAAGTGCCGGGATAGACGCGCAGTTCGCCATAATCCAGGTCGGCCATATGGGTGCAGACGCTGTTCAGGAAATGACGGTCGTGTGAGATGATGATCATGGTGCAGTCACGCTGACTCAGCACGCCTTCCAGCCAGCGAATGGCGTTGATATCCAGATTGTTGGTCGGTTCGTCCAGAAGCATGATGTCCGGATCAGCAAACAGTACCTGTGCCAGCAGAACCCGCAGTTTCCAGCCGGGAGCAACGGCACTCATCAAGCCGAAATGCTGTTCGGTGGGAATGCCAACGCCCAGCAGCAGTTCACCGGCACGGGCTTCGGCAGAGTAACCGTCCATTTCAGCGAACTGGACTTCCAGGTCGGCCACACGCATGCCGTCTTCTTCGGTCATCTCCGGCAAAGAATAGATACGGTCGCGTTCCTGTTTGACCTTCCAGAGTTCGGCATGACCCATGATGACCGTATCAATTACGGTGTGCTGCTCGTAGGCAAACTGATTCTGGTTCAGCTTGGCGACGCGATCATTAGGATCCTTGCTGATTGTACCGGAGGAAGGCTCAAGCTCACGGCTCAGGATTTTCATCAGTGTGGATTTGCCGCAGCCGTTGGCGCCAATCAGGCCGTAGCGGTTGCCGTCACCAAACTTGATGGAGATGTCTTCGAACAGGGGCTTGTCCCCGAACTGCATGGTGATATTGGCGGTGGTAATCAATGTGTCGTCCCGGTTCCGGTCAGCAGGTAAAAAAGGGATTGCAGACTACAGGGCAGAACCCCGTTCAACAATTGTTATTTTTGCTGCAATTTTTTTAACTGTAGAGCCTGGGAATGAACATAACAAACAGGACAGTCAGACTGACAAGATATTTTTGTCAGTCTGACCGCGTGTGAATATCAAAATAAGATTCGATGATTCAGCGAGGTGTAGAAACTCAGATCACCAGTTCACCGACGTTTAATAAATAGAGCGCCGAGATCCCTAAAACAACAACAAAAACCGCACCGGTGGTTTCCAGCGGTGAGGCAAACAGTTTTTCGCCCCGTTCATGCCGTGCTTTGAGATAAAACGGTGCGCCCACCATATAAAGGATCTCAAGTTACGCACAAGACTGAAAATACGGCATTATTGCCGGTATGAAACACGATCTGATTGAGCTGTACTCTGACTACCTTCTGTCCTCTTTTGGCAAAACAACCGCAACCGGTTTGTC
>MUIA01000073.1 GCA_002084115.1 Oceanospirillales bacterium LUC14_002_19_P2
AACCCTCTCCCTGAAACTGAAGGTCAATCATTTTCAGCTCAGGGCGAAGATTTACATGACCGCTCTGCGGGCATCATTCGAGCAGCTAAGGTTATTCGTTACTGCGTAACTTGAGTGAATAATGAAGTTGATGTTTCGAATAGCGATGATGTTAATAAGCAATTTTATGAGCCGAACGGCTTGCACTATGATGATAGATCTGAAAATCATCATACAACCTATGAGGAAGAGGGGCGTTAATCCGTCTGTCATGAATGTGTTGTGCGAGTGTCAACAAACATCAATAAAACGTTAATAATTATTTAACCCGCCTGTCATGTTCAAATACCAAACTACCTCGCGAAGACAAAAAACAATAAACACAAGACCACACCGAGGAGTGTTTTGATGAAACTGAAACCGCTTGCAGCGTCTGTTGCTGTTGTTGCTGCCGGTCTGGCGAATACGGCCAGTGCTGGTGATTTTATTGAAGACAGTAGCTTGAAGATCAAATTCAGAAATGTCTATTTCAATGAAATGGGACGCAGTGAGGACAATACCAAGGATCGTCGTGAATGGGTGCAAGCGATAATTGCCGATTTTAAGTCTGGCTACTTTGCAGATGTTATTGGCTTCGACCTGTCTGCGGGCGGTGCCATGGCGCTCGCCAACGAGATGGATGGCGAAAAGAATAACTGTAAAAACTCGAACCTGCCCCTTGATGGCGGTGACAAGACCCAGTGTGATCTGAATGATATCGGCGGCATTCACCAAGCTTATGCCAAATTCAAGTATGGGCTGGATGACATTGAATTTTACGGTAACTACGGTAAGAAAAAGCGTAAGTTCAAGACTTACAGTGATTCGGGCTCACGGGCATTGCCTGCCGCGACGTTTGGTGGTGAAGGGATTCTGAGTATTCACGATTTCGATCTGTATGCGGCGCAAATTACCGGTTTCTCGCCCCGTAACCAGAGTTATTTCAAGGAAGACCTCACAAATGGCACTGAGAAGATTGATAACCTGCGTATCTATGGACTTAAAGGTGAGCTGGCAGGGGTGAGCTTCCAGGTTGAACAGGGCGCTTCCAAGGATTATCTCCAGCAGCGTTATGCTCAGGTCGGCTACGATCTTGAGCTCAATAACGACATGACGCTGGGGCTGGATGTTCGTTACGGCAAACAGGAAGATGACGGGGACCTCTATGGCAGCCAGCACGAGTCCAAATTCATTAACCTGAATGCTGCTCTGAACATAGGCGCTACAACGCTGTATGCCGGCTACAACAAAGTCACTGATGGCGACTGGGATACCGCCTATTTTGATGATGACCATGGGAAGTGGAGTTCGTCGGTTTCTCTACATGAAGATTTTGCGGATGAGGATGAGAAAACCTGGCTGGTTGGCGTGAGCTACGACTTTGCTGATATGGGCATCGAAGGTCTGGAAATCGATACGTACTATGCCCGCGGTTAAATCGATCAGAGCGGTGTAGACAAGTCTCGATGGGAGCGAGGCACCATCCTGACCTACGCGTTTGGTGGTGACCTCAAGGGGCTGGACCTGGCTTGGGAAAACTATACCAACCGTGGGCACGGTGGTGATTCCAATACTGATGATAACCGCTTTTATGTGAACTACAGCCTGTCTGTTTTCTGATGTCGAGTCCCTTTTGAACGCAGTGCCTGAACGAAAGGCACTGCCTTGTTAACCGTGTTGTACTTGCTCTGTTTTTCCCTGCGTTCCCCCGCGGGGTTTTTTATTTTCTGCGTCAGAATCGGCAGGAACCTGTTGGAGGCACAGGCTATTTGACGAACCGAAATCTTCTGCCTTAACTGGATATTGATGGTGTCTCATAGAGATTTTTTTCATTTATCCCGCCTCTATCAGCGCTGCAGTGTGACCGGATAGAGCCCTTACTGACAAGGATGATCAGTAGCATGGGTAACAGAAGTCGGATATTAATCATTGATGACGATCAACAGCAACGCCAGGTGTTGAACACCATTCTTGAGTTCATGGGTTGCGAAACGGAATATGCCTCCACGCAGCGTTTCCAGGAGAGGCTGGGTCACGATCAGAACTTTAATGCCGTGGTACTTGGCTTACGGGGCCAGAGTGATGAAGCGCTTAAGTTTCTGAATCGTCACCATGCCGGTCTTCCCGTGATTCTCTGTGGGCAAGCACGTCCCGGACAGCTGCAGGGCAGCATGCGTCGGCAGGTCGTGGCAGAGCTTCGTCCACCGTTAACTCACAGCCAGATGCTGGAAAGTCTGCATATGTCGCAGATTTACCGCGCACATTGTCGTCATGGCCAAATGGCTTCCGGGTATCACGATGTTCAGGTGTTCAAAAACCTGGTGGGTAGCAGCCGCCCTATTCGGCAGGTGCGCTCCCTGATGAGCCAGGTGATGAAGAAGGACGTCAATGTGCTGATTACCGGTGAATCGGGTACCGGGAAGGAAGTGGTAGCCAGAAACCTGCATGAAAACTCCGGTCGTCAGGGGCGTCCGTTTGTCCCCGTCAATTGTGGCGCGATACCGGCTGAGTTGCTTGAGAGTGAATTGTTTGGTCATGAAAAGGGTGCCTTTACCGGTGCCATAGCCACCCGGAAAGGGCGCTTTGAGCTGGCGGATGGCGGTACACTCTTCCTCGATGAAATTGGCGATATGCCGTTGAATATGCAGGTTAAGCTGCTGAGGGTTTTGCAGGAGCGCTGCTTTGAACGGGTGGGCGGATCTGCGCCGATTCACGTTAATGTTAGAATTATCGCTGCGACGCACAAGAATCTGGAGGAAATGGTGGCATCCGGGAAGTTCCGTGATGACCTCTATTATCGTCTCAATGTGTTCCCTATTGATATGCCTGCCTTAAGGGATCGTACCGAAGATCTGCCGTTGATCCTCAACGATCTGATTACACGTATGGAGCGGGATCAGCGAGGCTCTGTCAGGTTCAGTTCGGCAGCCATCATGCTGCTATGCAAATATGAGTGGCCTGGTAATGTCCGTGAGCTGGCGAACCTTGTGGAGCGTCTGTCGATCATCTACCCCATGGGTGTTATTGGTGTAGAGGAATTGCCAGAAAAGTTCCAGAAACTGGCGGGGCAGGACGTTCAGTATAGTCGGGTGGTTGAGATGTTTCCCAATACACTTCAGCCACCGGGTTCTTCCGGTCTGGATGAGTTGGCTATCCTGCCGGTCAATGGTTTGAATCTGAAAGACTTTCTGGGGCGGCTGGAGAAGAAGCTGATTCGCCAGGCGCTGGATGATTGCAATAACGTCGTTGCTCGTGCCGCAGATAAGTTGCAGATTCGCCGCACCACGCTGGTGGAGAAAATGCGGAAATATGAGCTGAATCGTTATGCCCAGACTGATGATTCAGAAACGCCTTAACGTCGTCAGGTCTTTTCCTGTCCGAATTCTCTCGTCGCTTTTACTGCTGTTGCCGTTACTGGCAACAGCAGCTGACGAGTCTGCAGAAACGCCTTCCCTTGGTGGTTACGCTGTTTTTCAGGCGTTATTTTCTTTAATACTGGTGACAGTGCTGATTTTCGGTACAGCCTGGTTGCTCAAGCGTATCAATCCCGCGATGTCTCAAAGTGGCCATGGTATGAAAATCATCGGTGCGTTGTCGTTGGGGGGGCGAGATCGACTGGTACTGGTCGAAGCTGGCAGTAAGCAGTTGCTGTTGGGGGTTTCGCCAGGGCGTGTGATGCTCGTGGAATCCTTTGATGAGCCCGTGATTGATACAGAATCTTCCAGTACGCCGGTTGAAGAAAAGTTCCGCCAATTGCTACGCCGATCCTGATAGTTCCTCTTCTTTCTTCACCATCCAATTAAACCGATAAGGTCGCTTACTGTCGCAAAGGCATAGGCTCAAGTCGTGGTTTTTTGTCTATGGTGCTGATGCTTAATGGCGGGAATCCGTCGCTTGTTTTCTGAATAGTCAAAAAAACATACTTCTCTTCGATCGAATAATGGATTAGGGATGTCGTTTTTCTGGTTGTAAAAAATAAAAAGTTAATTAAAACAGAGAGATATATTGTTGTGAGCGCGAATTTTTTTCTGGCATAGCTATTGCAGTAGTTACTTTGCCAGCGCCAAGGAATGGTGTTGGCTGATATCTATCCCCATAACTAACGGACCGTAAAGGAACTATGGACGTTAAACCAGTGAGAGTCGCTGCAATAGCCAGCGGCAAAGGTGGTGTAGGGAAAACCAGTTTTTCCATTAACCTGGCCGAAGCGTTAAGCCGTGCCGGCAACCGTGTCTTGTTAATGGATGCTGATTTTAATCTTGCCAATGTGCACTTGATGCTTGGGCAGACGCCGGAGCAAACCATCGCTGATGTGATGGCAGGGCGGTGTTCTATTGAGGACACTTTCCTGCCAGGGCCTGCTGAGGTCAAGGTTGTGCCCGGTGTCAGAGGGGGGGGCGACCTTGCCGGTATTGACGGGACCAGCCTGTTATCCCTGATTCAGTCCGTCGATGACATTGCTGGTGAGGTCGATATTCTGCTGTTGGACACGGCCGGCGGTTTACGCGAGCGGGATATGCGCCTGGTGGCTGCCGCATCGGATGTCATGGTGCTGGTGACACCGGATAAGGTCACAATCGCGGATACGGCCGACTATATCCGCACGCTGCGTCTGCAATATGGTGTTCAGCATTTCAATGTTGTGACCAACATGGTTCGGAGTCAGCGGGAAGGATCCCAGTTGATTCAGGCGCTTCAGTCACAGATTGGCTTTGATCATGACCTTGTGATCCGCCATGCCGGTACCCTCCCGTATGATCCCGCCGTGCGTAAGGCCAGCGATCGTGCCATGACGCTTTTCCAGACCAGCCCTGATTCCAAGGTCTGTCGCGGTATGCGTTCTATTGCCGATGGCATGAGTCAGCAATCGCGCGTGTATTACCCGAGAGGCGGGATGACGTTCTTCTTCGAGAACCAGGTTCTCGCAGGGGGGTGTTAGCCATGGAAGCGTTGATTCGGGAAACCGCGGAGAAACGCGCTAGCCGGAGAACCTATGCGGAACTGGTTGATCGGCACGCACCGCTGGTCAAGCGGATTGCCCGCCATCTCTCAGCCAGGATGCCGGCCAGTGTCCAACTGGATGATCTGGTACAGGCGGGTATGGTCGGCTTGCTGGAGGCAGCGCGTAAGTTTGATGTCGATAAGGGGGCCAGCTTTGAAACCTTTGCCGGCATCCGGATTCGTGGTGCCATGCTGGATGAGATACGCCGTGGAGACTGGGGGCCGCGTTCAGTCTACCGTAAGAGCCGGCGGGTCAGCGAAGCGATTCGTGCGGTAGAAGCCCGGTTGGGAAGAGACTCCCGGGATGCTGAAGTGGCGGCTGAGATGGATGTCTCGCTGGATGAATACTTCAACATTTTGCAGGACTTACGCGGATGCCGGCTGTTCAGTTTCGAGGATATGTTTGATAACGAAGAGTCTCGCTTGCAGCGCCGTTCGGAAAACAATGCCCCGGAAATGGATCTGCAAACGGAGAAGTTTCGCAATGCATTGGGCTCTGCCATTGAGACGTTGTCAGAGCGTGAGCAGCTGGTATTGAACCTCTATTACGAAAAAGAACTCAATCTCAAGGAGATTGGCAAGGTACTGGGGGTCAGTGAGTCGCGGGTCAGTCAGATCCATAGCCAGGCGGCATTAAGACTGAGGGCCCGGTTGCAGAGCTGGGTGTAAGTTGCCTGCTGCAGTCAGGTTGTTTCTGGGCAATGTCTTGCCGTAAGCGGTCAGGAAGACCGTGTGGTAAGCAGTCATACAAGGACGTATCGGATGCAACACATAATAAGCGTATTCAGAGGTATGGTGCTGTTTGTGGCAGTACTTTGGGGACAGGCGGTAGCGGGTGAAGCGCCAGAGCATGTCAAGGGGGCGACAACGGTCAATACGGCACAGGCTATGCGTCTTCATGAGCTGGGCGCCATGTTTATCGACATTCGAACACGGCGGGAGTGGAACTGGGGGCATGTGGAAGGTGCACACCACCTGGGGCTAAAGTCAACTTTTGCCTTGCTTTACCATGATGGCTTCATGGATCGAAAAACGCCGGTGGTGATTTACGGCAGTGGTACTCATCGGATTCGTGCGGCTTTTGCGTCGTATCTTGCCGTGTTGTGGGGCTATGAAAAAGTCTTCTATTTCCGGGAAGGGTATTTTTCCTGGCTGGCGTTTGACTTGCCTGTTGTCATGCGCAGCGACAAGCAGTAATGATCTGTTGCCGGGTTGCGAACTGATTGGTAATCGCGACCCGGTAAATACATCATAACCACCTCCTGTTTTTGCAAAACTCTGCCTCTTTCTATATAAAGTCAGCTCACTATAACTGCTGGTTTTAACGCATTTGCATGACTGCTGCCACACCTAACGCTCCCCTTTTGACGCTCAGGCAACTGCGTTGCATCCGGGATGATCGCGTACTGTTTTCTGAACTGGCACTGGATCTGGCGCCGGGTGAAATCGTTCAGGTGACGGGGCCGAACGGTTCCGGCAAGACCACGTTGTTGCGTATTGTGTCGGGTTTGTCGCTTGATTTTGAGGGCGAAATTACGTGGTCTGGTATTGCAGTTGAACGAAACCGGTTGGCCTATCAGCAGGATCTGTTGTTTATTGGTCACCAGGTGGGTATCAAGGCGGCCTTGACGCCGGAGGAAAACCTCCGGGCTGTTATGGGAATGCATGGGCAGTATAAGAATGGGGATATTTTTGACGCACTTCGCAAAGTCGATCTTTATGGGTTTGAGGATGTGCCCTGCTATCAGCTGTCTGCGGGTCAGCAGCGGAGGGTAGCCCTGGCGCGCCTGCATCTCAGCCGGCAGCGTTTGTGGATACTCGATGAACCGTTTACCGCGATTGATCGTGCCGGCGTCAAGGCGTTGGAATCGTTATTAATCTGTCACGCTCAACAGGGTGGGATGGTGATGTTAACGACTCACCATGAATTGAGCATTCAGTATCAGGGCTTAAAACGTCTGGATCTTACTGAGTTGATGTCCGCATCGGATCATTCACTGGCAGTAGAGGCCGTGCAATGATGGAATCGACAGCCCCTTCTGTTTTTCACGCATTTTGCCAAGTTTTATCCCGTGATCTCAGACTGCATTTCCGGCAGCGCGGTGACCTGATGAATCCGCTGGTGTTTTTTATCCTGGTGGCCAGCCTGTTCCCGTTAGGGGTAGGGCCAGAATCCAAAATGTTGACCCTGATTGGCAGCGGCATCATTTGGGTGGCTGCCCTGTTGGCGACGCTGTTGTCATTGGATAGTCTGTTTCGGTCTGATTTTTATGACGGTTCGCTGGAACAGATCATGCTCAGCCCACAACCGCTCTATGTACTGGTAATGGCAAAAGTGTTGGCGCACTGGTTGGTGAGTGGTTTGTTACTGGTGATCCTTTCTCCGGTGTTAGCCGTGATGTTTCACCTGCCAGCGGAAGCGTTTCCTGCATTGATCGCCACGCTGGTATTGGGTACTCCATTACTGAGTCTGCTCGGTGCCATTGGGTCTGCCTTGACTGTGGGGTTGAAGAAAGGGGGCGTGCTGATGTCGCTCCTGATTCTGCCTCTCTATATCCCTGTTTTGATTCTGGGAACCGGTTGCATTGATGCCGCAGTGAACGGCCTGGCCTGGAGTGGCTACCTGCTCTGGCTGGGCGCCATGCTTATGCTGGGGGTGACCTTTGCGCCCTTTGCTATCAGTGCGGGACTGCGGATCAGTATTAGCGGTTAAGTGAGTAACTCAAGTTACGCAGTAACGAATAACCTTAGCTGCTCGAATGATGCCCGCAGAGCGGTCATGTAAATCTTCGCCCTGAGCTGAAAATGATTGACCTTCAGTTTCAGGGAGAGGGTTT
>MUIA01000122.1 GCA_002084115.1 Oceanospirillales bacterium LUC14_002_19_P2
CATGGAAACGTTGCTCGATGGAAAACAGATCTGGAAGGAAAAATTCATAGCCTGAATTTGACCTGACAGACACCCTCTGGAAAATCGGTAACTGTCAGATCAGGTTTGAACTACTACAAATCAATGCGTTTTTTTGTAACGCGATTGGTTCAGACGCTTATCTTTACGTGGCCTTCCATCCCCGTTCACGCATATACTCAATCATCAGAACACGAATAATGAGTAGGTAGTAATGGCTTCAATCATCGCCATTGCAGGGCCTCCGGGCTGTGGAAAAAGCACGCTGACCCGTGCCATTGCCAAGCATCTGGATGCCAGCATTATTGACTATGACCACTACCAGACAGTCACAGATCAACCCGTTGAGTCGATCATAGAATGGCTCGATAAAGGCCTTGATTACAACGTGCTAACCATCCCGGGTTTGAGTGATGATCTTGCGCGACTGAAGAATGGGCAAGCCGTGACGCCACCCAGCCAGCCATTCTCCGTTCCCTCTCGAAATAGTATCCTGTTTGAAACGCCGTTCGGTTATTGTCATGCCGAGTCAGCCCGACACATTGATCTTATGTTGTGGATTGATATCCCCCTGGATATCGCCCTGGCCCGTAACATTCGCGCATTCACCGAGCACTTCACCCGTGCAAAACATGCATCACCAGCAACGGACAATATCCTTTGGCTGCAGGAATACATGGATAACTACATCAACAGTGTGCATGACCTGCTAACTAAACAAATCGAAAAAGTTCGCCCTCATGCGAACTTCGTGATTGATGGCAAGAAAGACGTAGTTTCCACCTGTGAGCAAGCACTCAAGATCATTCAAGACTGGACACATAAAGACACCCATAGAAGAATCCCTGCCATGACAATCCTGGTGAATGAAACATCTAATCATGCCTGCAGTCATTACACTGACTACCTGCAGATTGATCGCTACCTGACCACCTTCATGGATCATCAGGCGCTGGACAGTGCACTGGAAACCGGGTTGATAGATTTACTCAGTAGCCATCAGCAAATAGATCAGGGGCAAGCCTGCGACTGCCTTCGCAGCGACAGGCTGGGAACAGAAACGCTGCTGGCGTTACTCACAGCAAATCAGGTGATTGAACAACAAAATGACCAAATTCAACTAACAGCACAGTTTCGCAAAGCCATGCGCTTTCGCGACCTGCTGGAAGCCAAAATTGCATTTAGCAAACTTGTCGCGCCAGATGTCATGAATGGGTTCACAGCACTGCTGCAAAACCCACAAAAATTCATGGAGCAGTCGAAGCTATTTGAATTATTTGGTTACCATCGCTGTTTTGAGGTGACGGATGAGAATATCGAGCTCACACGTCGCTGGATGCGTTTCACCTCTACATATACACGCTATGAAGCAGCGGCCTGTCTGGCACATCACGATTTCAGTCAATATCGACAGTTAATGGATATTGGGGGAAACAGCGGTGAGTTTTCCCGGCAGCTCTGCAGGCAACATGCACGACTACTGGCGACGGTTATTGACCTTCCTGTGGTCTGCGAGGTAGGCATGCAGCATGTGGCGGATACCCCTGAAGCCAACCGTATCCGTTTTTTCAAAGCCAACGCATTGGCTGATCAGCTACCGGACAACATGGATATCGTTACCTTCAAATCCATCCTGCACGACTGGCCTGCTGATGCGACACAACGATTTCTTGAACAGGCTTATACATCGCTCAAGCCCGGTGGGACGGTACTCATTTTTGAGCGAAGCCCTATCCAGATAAAGAACCAGCGTCTGCCTTATTCCATGCTGCCCATGTTTCTGTTTTTTCGTTCTTTCAGAACATCTGACGACTATGTGGCTCAACTGCAAAATAACGGGTTCACCGATATCACCATTCAACACATTGAACTGGAAACCCCGTTTTATCTGATTAGCGCAACCAAACAGTGAGTACACACTTACTCAGCTTTTGCCACATTAAACGCAGCGCGACATTTTAGTCCTGCGGGTAAACGAGCACCCGGATTAGGTACCTCAACCCGGACACCATAGGTACCACTGGCGGCATCAATGATCTTATCCACAATCTTGACAGTCCCCTGATAGGGTTTGCCATCAGGTCCTACCAGCACCTCAACCGGCATACCCGGCTCTAGAGTGCCATAGTAATCAGAACGCAAGACAATCTCTGCATGGAGGGGATCCAGCGAAACCAGTTCAAGTACTGGTTCAGATCCCACGTACTCACCAATAGACACATGACGTTCAACCACAATGGCATCAATCGGACTGTAAATTTTGCGTTGTTTCAGCCGCTCCTCAGCCTCCCGGGTTGCCAGATCCGCCAGCTCCCGATCCGTCAGCAACTCATCACGCTCGTACTCTGACAGCAGGCCTTTACGTAACAGGTCCTGATTACGCTCCAGCTTACGTATGGTGAACTCTGCCCGCGCCTTGACACTATTCAACGCAGCTTTTTCAAGACCACTTTCCAACGCAATCAGCAACTGCCCCTTTTCAACATTACCTCCCCGTTCAGCATTCACCTGACTGACAATGCCGGAAACCTGACTGCTGATTTGAATTTCACTGCTGGGCTCCAGCAAACAGCTCAGCTGGGTATCATCCAACTCTGTCGCCATCAGCGGCATGGGCAGAATTAACAAAAACGCTTTGATTATTCTTCTTGTCAGCACGGTAACACCTCTTATCCCGAACCAGTGAACGACAAGCGTTCATCCTGTTTTTCATCGGACTGAAACAGTTGTCGACGGATCGAAGCATGCCGACGCTCAACCTGTTTCTGGGTCCATTTCAGTCTGGCCAGCCCCAGTCTTTCAGAGAAAGGGGTGAACGTCACAGACAACACTAACTTTTTCATCCCCATGAACGTTTTTCCTTCCAGCAGACTGTCTTCGCCAGAAACCAGCACCTCAAAGCTGCCGGGATCACCCTGACGGGCACAGCGGCCTGCCAGCTGCCGGTCAATCCGAGACGCATCATGATATTCCGTAAGGATCACATGTAGGCCGCCCGCCTCTTCGACGACAGGTGCCAGCTTGATATCCGTTCCCCGCCCGGCCATTTGGGTCGCAACCGTTATCTGCCCAGGCAATCCTGCCTGAGCAACGATATCGGCTTCATGCTGGTCATTTACCGCACTCAGCACCTGATGTTCAAGGCCTTCCTGCAGCAATAACTCACTTAACTGTTCTGCCACCGCCACACTGGCAACCCCCACCAGAACAGAACGACCAAGGTTATGCATACGGCGAATACTGTCGAGTACTGCCTGCCATTTTTCATGCTGGGTAGGAAAATAGCGCGGTGCTGAATAAAGACGGCGACTGGGCCGATGAGTAGGTATGGGCATCACGGGCAGACCGTACACAGACCAAAGTTCACCCGACACTTCATGGGCCGTACCCGTCATACCGGCAAGATGGTGGTACTGTCGGAAAAAACGTTGATATGTCATGCGGGCCAACGTATCCCGTACGGCCGTTAATTCACAACCTTCCTTGATTTCCACCAGCTGATGCAGATCCTGCTCCCAGCTGCGATCCGCCATGATACGACCCGTATGCTCATCAATGATCTGAACCTTGCCGTCACGCACCAGATAATGGTGATCTTTTTCCAACAAACAGCGAGCCGTAAGCGCCTTGTGAATAATATCTTCCCGTCGTACTTTGCCTGACCAGTAACTGCCGGCATGCCGTGTCTGTTCCTTCAGCCAGGTTTCACCTTCAGGCGTTAACTGAACAGAACGTTGCTTTAGATCCAGCTTAAAATCCCGATCAAGCACCATTTCGGAAACCAGCGCCATTGCCTTGGACAACACCTGCTGCTGTTCCGGGCTGGCACCTTTTCCTCCCGATATCACCAACGGGCTTCGGGCTTCATCCAGCAGAACACTGTCAGCTTCATCAACGATGGCAAAATGCAGACCTCTCAGCAGCAGTGATTCATCAATGCTCGCTTTTCCTGTCAGCCTTCCGCCGTGCAGATGTAAAGGTCTTTGGTTGTCTTTTAGAACCAGCTGATCCCGCAGATAGTCAAATACGACATCCTTGTTGGTGCAATAAACAATGTCGCATGCGTAAGCCTTTTTTTTCTCTTCCTGCGACAGCCCCTGAACCACACATCCGACACTCAAGCCCAGCGCCTGATAAACCGGCAGCATTAATTCAGCATCCCGACGGGCCAGGTAGTCATTCACTGTAATGACGTGTACGGGAATACCTGCAAGAGCTGCTGCGGCAGCGGGAAGGGTTGCGGTGAGGGTTTTACCTTCACCGGTCTGCATCTCCGCCACACAGCCTTCGATTAACGCCAACCCAGCCAGCAATTGAGCATCAAAGTGGTACATGCCCAGAGATCGACCTGCAGTTTCACGAATCAGTGCAAACGTTTCGGACAACAGGGCATCCGTCAGCCCCTCACGATGCAGTTTTGTTTGCAGAACCTTACGCGCATCCTGTAACTCTGAATCGCTCATGCCACTGAATAACTCGCCATAGCGATGGATCCCGCCAAGCAAACGACGATGAATGAAGGCTCTGCTCGGCAGCAACCGGTTACCCTGCCATTTAGCTCCGTGATAGAGGCGCTCCAGCATACCCGGCGGTTTGACCTTTTGCTCCGGCCGCAGCAAGGTACTGGCCGGTCGTCGCGTTGGGCGCCTAGACATCCAGCTGCCTCAGGAAGACACGGCGAATATCACGGAACCAGCGATAGGCCAGTGGTTCCGGGTCATGCCGAAACAATACATAGACCCGCTCATTCAGGCGTGCCTGAACGTCATCTGCAAGCGCCAGTTCCAACTCGAAATAGCGACCGAAAGATTGTATTCCACGCTCTTTATCAGGATTGGCGGCAATGCGGCCACCGCCCTCCAATGTCAGGATATTACTGGGCAACTGCCGGGTAGCTGCCGGCTCAATGCGTAACACACTGGCTGCCCAGGAGCGGCTTCGATCTGAGACAAACCGGACTTCTACCTCATAGGTCTGATTCCTTACCAGTTCTATCGCGTCTTCCGGCACCATCACTGTCACCGGCAAATCACCGTAATTGATGACATACCCTAACAAATCCCCTCGGGCCAGGTAGCGCCCTTCCAGTGTCCCAGCATCCGGTGGGTAGAATTGTCCTGCCTGCGGGCTGTTGATGGCCATCATCGCCATTTGTTGACGTTTATTGTCCAGCTCTTCTTGCCTGAATTTGGCTACCTCGCGGTTAATGTCAGCTACCGTCCGGTCAGCGACACTGGCCTGATACTGTGCCTGAGCTTCTCGGAAATTAGCCTCCAACACCTTTTCCTGTGCTGCGAGTTCTGGGTCAGTCAGATGCATCAATAGCTGCCCGGCTTTAACCCGGCTGGCCGGCTGGACCGCCAGTGTTTCCACAAACCCGCTAACCCGGGCACGTACCCGTGACTGTTCCGATGGTGTCATGACACCTTCCGCCAGTGTCGCATGGGGAAAGGGAATGAAACCCAGCAAAATCACAATGCCTGCCAGTACACAGGATGTTATCCCCCACAGCCGTACAGAGCGTTTTTCCAACGAGCGATCTGTGAACGCTTTTTTCAGCAGTTTTCCCAATGGCATCACCACCGACATAAACAACAACCAGATAGCCAGTATCGTTCCGACTACAAAATATTCGCTGGCAATGAACAGTGCGATCATCACCATGATAAAGAGCCGGTATATGTACGATACCGTCACGTAACCAGCCATCCAGGCGCCTTCCCTGGGACTGGAGGCTTGCGACTCCAACCGGTCTACACCCAGCACATAACGCTTTACCAGATACCCGACATACTGGTTGCCGCGTGTCGCCAGGTTGGGAATTTCCAGCCAGTCGGACAGGACATAATACGCATCAAAACGTAACAACGGATTGCCGTTGAACAGCAGAGTCGAAACACCGGCAATCAACATGGTATTGAATGCAATGGCACGGACAGCCCCCGGCTCCACCAGCGTCCAAACCACCATTGCGACGGCTGCAATGAAGGCCTCTACCAGTATGCCGGCGGCGCCGGTCAGCATACGCTGGTATTTGCTGTGAAATGCCGAAGCGGCTGACGCATCCACATAAGGCACTGGAAAAAATACCAGCAGCATGATGCCAATCTCATGCACTTCGCCGCCCCAACGCTTGACTGTGTAAGCATGCCCCAGTTCATGGATCGTTTTGACGAAGGGATAAATCAGGGCGATCAGCAGGACATTTTCCAGAGACAATATGCGGTCACTGACGTTATTGGTCAGCGCATCCCAGTGCAGGCCAGCCAGCACCAATCCCGTCACAACCACTGCACACCAGAGGAGCATGCCCCAGATACTGATCAGCGGACGCACCCAGCCCTGGGTTCTGCTCAAGAATCGCTCCGGGTCTACCAGAGGAATCCGAATCGCCAGTGGTGATTTAACTTTTTGCAGAAGCCGCTTGCGTTCAATGCTGCGAAAACGCTCATGGAGCAGGTCAATATCCGGCACGCTGTCCGAGTTGAGAAGGTTGGCGCGGAACAAACGGGACACCAGGTCGATGACCTCATCCTGGGAAGGCATCGCATCACCGAGCTGCCGGCACGTCTGTTCCCAGATAGCTTGTAATGAACGACTGCCGTCCATCAAACCGATAATATGCCAGGCTTCAGGGGTAAAACGGTGAAATTGTCCGGTGGCATGATCCTGCAGAACAAACCAGACCTGTCCGCGATATATGTGACGATGTACATCTGCATGTCGGCGCAACCGCACCACCATATCAGCGACGCGATACCAGGACTGACTGAACAGCGAGACGGACATCAGGCCCACCACATCCAGAGTTTAAGGCGCAGCCATGCCAGCAGGTCTCGGGTCCAGATAGTGACCAGCTTATCTTCGCCCAGCTCAACCTTGCCAATGCCTTCCATGCCGGGGCGCAACTGTGCTGCTTCGTCCTGCAACCTAGCCTCAACAATAAACCAGGTCGCACCGTCCTCTGACAGAGTTTTGGGGGTGATCTTGTCCACCACAAATTCGTAGGGCTCGCCAGGCAAGGCCGAGAGATGCAACATGCCCGTCTGCCCCAAGGCAATATCAGCAATGCGGCTTTCCGGAACTTTCAGGTCAACGCGGTAAGCATCCAGCGGTGAAACTTCGAACAGCACTTCGCCCTTGCTGACAGGCCCGCCGAGACGCTGACTCAGGTCTCCGCTGATCACCAGTCCGTTGAAAGGGGCCTCCTGGCGCGAACGCTCAATCTGGCTCTCTACCAGGTTCAGTTGGGCCCGGGCCTGATCCAGCTGTGCTGCAATGATGTTGACACGGGCACGATTATAATCTGCCGTCGCCTCCTGATATTGCCGGGAAAGTTTGTTCTGATGACTGCTCCAGCGGAGTTTCTCCAGTTGCAGATCCCTGTCGTCCAGTGCGACCAGCAGTTCACCTTCCTTCACCTCATCACCAGCACGCACAGTGGCATCACGGACATACCCGTCATAAGGCGCTACCACAACACGCTGCATGACCGTCGCCAGTGCTGCCTCAGCTGACAGGCGGTTTTCACCAGTGGCAAACGTCAAAAACAGGATACAGGACAGTGAAACAATCGCTGTCAGCTTGCGTCCCAGGTAACCGGGTCCCAATAAACGATGTAATTGCGTTTTTCCCGATTCCAGCGCCTTGCGCCATAACGGTCGATCATTCAGACGTTTTTCTTCCAGCGCCGTGCCGGCCAGCGCCGTGGCACTTTCACAATACTGTGCCTCATGGCTTGAAAACGGCTTGTCCTCAGCGCGCTGAAATGTAATCGCGCCAACACACTGGCCATCGTGATAAAGCGGTACTGTTAAAATCGACTCGCCCTGATGCTGCTTCGCCAACGCCTGATGGGCAATAATAATGAGGCCTTCCGTGCTCTCAACGGGGAGAGCGATCATACGTCCCTGATCCACAGCCTCATCCATCGCAGATTCAATACTACGAACCAGGTTCATGCGCTTGGTGAATTGGGCGCTGTGGGATAAATGGCAAACCGTCACCGAACCATCACGAACAAAGCCAAGACTGACCAGATCACACTGCATGACCACCGCCAATTCCGACACCAGACGCATGGCCGCAGCATCAAAGTGAGGCTCTGCCAAGACCTTGGTTAACAAATCAACGGCGGTCGACAGACGTTGCTGTTCATCCTGTTTTGTATTCAGCGTTTCCCGCAGCAGTGACAGTTCGACCCAGCTGATTCCCCACTGCAACTGTCGCATGGCGGCCTGAATGACACTGTCACTCCGCCCGTCGAGGATAAGTACCGCTACCCCCATCAATGCCGTTTTCACCATGACCGGATGGGCAATCGCCAGCAACGGCTCATCATCACTGTCGTTTAAATGGGTCACCAGCGGCGACTGGTCTTCAATCACCTGCTCAATCAGTTTAGAGACGATTTCGATTTCCGGCATGACGCCGGGCCAGATAGCCACGGGCTGAAAAATGCCGTGTTCAGGGGATTTGATAGCGAGGAGTCCGGCGTGAATACCGGCAATCTGTTCACACTGGCGGGTCAGCCACTGCAGATAGAAGGCTTCGCCCTGTAAACCGAACAGGGATTGTCCTGCTTGCGTGCCGGTCGACTGTCCGGCCTGTTTGTTTTTTATTATTTGCATTAACGGAAACCGTCAGGCAACTGCTGCCTGTATAGCACCGGGAAGACACA
Source organism: Oceanospirillales bacterium LUC14_002_19_P2 (assembly GCA_002084115.1). Lineage (GTDB taxonomy): Bacteria > Pseudomonadota > Gammaproteobacteria > Pseudomonadales > Endozoicomonadaceae > Kistimonas. Next base: position 8,699 of record MUIA01000122.1, read on the forward strand.
GGGCTGACACGGTCAGCCCTGTCGCCAATGCTTACAACATACCTTAAAGCGACACGTTATCCCAGCGCATAAAGCGTTTCGCCTTTTGCCGTTTTTGCAGATCACTGATGGCTGACTGGTTAAACTTCGCCTCAGCATTGCCTTTACGACGTGCCAGTGCTGCGGTTCCCCAGGCCAATGAAGCGGCGGCAATCGATCCGGTCGCAGCAAGGTCATCCTCAGCGTCACTCTTCTCCGGTACAGCAGTTTCTGCGCGATTCTGGCCATCCGATTGAGGATTGGCTTCAGCATCGACTGCAGCCGAGTCTTCTACCGGAGCCTCATCCTTCACGGCAGGCTCTGCACAAGGAATCACATTGCCGTTCTCATCCGTTGCCGATTCACACTGCGCCGGTTCTTCGCCCTCGCCATCACCCGCAGCTGTCGGCTCGGATGGCAGCATGAAGTCAATGCCTGCAGACCGGGCACTGGAACGGTTGTTATCCGAGATATGGGATACCAGGTTCTCCAGGAAGTCCTGCGCATTCGCAGCGTTACCACGCATTGGTGTCGCAATACCCAGTGAACTGATCGGACGCAAATTCAGGAAGCTGTGAGTATTGATGGCAGCCACCTTCGTGTAGAGCGACTTTTCAGTCACCCGCAGAAGGTCGAGCCCGCCCTGTGCCAGCGTAACGATAACCGTCGCCTGTTCGGCATTGCCGTTTTCAGCAAAGGTCATACGGGCATATTCACCAACCATGATATCTTCTGACAGGTTGCCGTAGAACAGATCGCTGCCGAAGCCACCGATCATGCGATCCAGGCCTTCATCCCCCTTCAGGGTGTCATCCCCTCCGGTAAAGAAGTCGATGGTTTCAAGAATCAGGGTTTGGCTGGTGCGCGTGACCTTTGCGCCATCACCGACAATCAGATCATCACCATCTCTGCCTTCCAGCACATCGTTGGCAACACCACCAAACAGCACATCCCGATCAGAGCCACCCAGCAGCTCATCATCGTCGCCCAGAACAGTACTGCCGGTTGCGCCTTCGACATAACGGCCAGCCGTATCGCTGTCGATATAACCATCGTCACCGATCATGACTGTTTCACCGCTGGCATTCTCAATCTTATCGGCGCCAACACCACCCAGCGCCTGATCTTCACCATCTCCCAGTGATATCTCGTCATTACCACCGGTTGAGCTGACGGTATCCAGCGTTTCGGCACGGGTACGGATGCCATCGGTAAAGGTTACCCGACCGTTATCACCAATAACCGTGTCATTGCCAGCACCTGTTGTGACTGTATCGCCTGCAAACCCTGCCAGAATGACATTATCACCGTCACCGGCCTGGATTGTATCAATACCTCCCAGGGCAAAATCAGTGGTCTCAGCTTCAGTGATCAAGCCCCGCGCGTCATAACGAACCACGCCGTTATCGCCGAGGATATGGTCGTTACCGTCACCGGTTTCCACCGTATCATCACCCATACCGGCAATCACTGTGTTGTCGCCGTCTGACAGTGTGATGGTATCGTCAGAACCCTGCGATGGCAGCGTGCTGATCGCTTCACGAAGGATATCTGTGACATCCCATGTCATCTGGCCATGGTCACCGATCACTTGATCGACACCACTACCACCATTGATCGTGTCTGCACCGGTTCCACTGATAACGCGGTTGAAACCGTCTCCCACGTTGATGGTGTCATCGCCACCGGTTGAATCATCCAGGTCAGTGCTGGTTAGCGTGATCAGATGACCATCGGTGAACTGGGCAGAACCATTGTCACCGATCACGATGTCATTACCACCGGTAGTGGTCACTTCGTCGCCCCCCTGACCTGCAATCACTACATTATCGCCACTGGACAGCGTGATCACATCGCGCGCACCTTGATCAATCAATGCGCTCTCAGCGGACTGCAGGATATCGGCGACATCGTAGATCAACGTACCATGGTCACCCAAGACATGATCTACACCGGTACCACCGGTGATCGTATCTGTACCTGTACCACCAATCACACGATTGAAACCGTCCCCGACGTTGATGGTGTCATCGCCACCGGTTGTATCATCCAGATCGGTGCTGGTTAGCGTGATCAAGTGGCCATCGGTGAACTGGGCAGAACCATTGTCACCGATGACAATGTCATCATCACCGGTGGTGGTTACTTCATCATTACCCTGACCAGCGATGACCACATTGCTACCGTTAGAAAGTGTAATGACATCGCGTGCGCCCTGATCAATTAGTGCGCTCACAGCAGATTGCAGGATGTCAGATACATCGTACGTCAACACACCATGGTCACCCAGAACATGATCTACACCAGTGCCAGCGGTGATCGTATCTGTACCGGTGCCACCAATCACACGATTGAAACCGTCTCCTACGTTGATGGTGTCATCGCCACCGGTTGTATCATCCAGATCGGTGCTGGTTAGCGTGATCAAGTGGCCATCGGTGAACTGGGCGGAGCCGTTGTCACCGATGACAATGTCATCATCACCGGTGGTGCTTACTTCATCATTACCCTGACCAGCGATGACCACATTGCTACCGTTAGAAAGCGTAATGACATCGCGTGCGCCCTGATCAATTAGTGCACTCACCGCAGATTGCAGGATGTCAGATACATCGTACGTCAACACACCATGGTCACCGAGGACATGATCAACACCAGTACCACCGGTGATCGTATCTGTGCCAGTGCCACCAATCACGCGGTTGAAGCCATCTCTAACATTGATGGTGTCATCACCACCGGTTGTATCATCCAGATCGGTGCTGGTTAGCGTGATCAAGTGGCCATCGGTGAACTGCGCGGAGCCGTTGTCACCAATCACGATGTCATTACCACCGGTCGTGTTCACTTCATCGCCACCATGACCAGCAATCACGACATTATTGCCACTGGATAGCGTGATCACATCGCGTGCGCCCTGATCAATCAGTGCACTCACCGCAGACTGCAGGATATCGGCGACATCGTAGGTCAACACACCATGGTCACCGAGGACATGATCTACCCCCGTGCCACCAGTAATCGTGTCTGTACCAGTCCCACCAATAACGCGGTTGAAACCATCACTCAGGTTAAGGGTGTCATTACCGCCAGTGGATTCATTAAGGTCTGTGCTGGTCAGCGTAATCAGGTGGCCATCAGTAAACTGGGCGGAACCGTTATCACCAATCACGATGTCATCACCACCGGTCGTGGTCACTTCATCATTTCCTTGACCCGCGATTACCACATTGCTGCCACTAAAAAGTGTGATCACATCGCGCGCACCCTGATCGATCAGTGCACTCACAGCAGACTGGAGGATATCGGCGACATCGTAGGTCAACACACCATGGTCACCGAGAACATGATCTACTCCCGCGCCACCAGTAATCGTGTCTGTACCAGTACCACCAATAACCCGGTTGAAACCATCACCCAGGTTAAGGGTGTCATTACCGCCAGTGGATTCATTAAGGTCTGTGCTGGTCAGCGTAATCAGGTGGCCATCGGTGAACTGAGCGGAACCATTGTCACCGATGACGATGTCATCACCACCGGTAGTGGTCACGTCATCATTACCCTGCCCCGCGATGACCACATTGCTGCCACTGGAAAGTGTGATCACATCGCGCGCGCCCTGATCGATCAATGCACTCACAGCAGACTGCAGGATATCGGCGACATCGTAGGTCAACGTACCATGGTCACCGAGGGCATGATCGACACCTGTTCCTCCAGTGATGGTGTCGGTACCCGTACCTCCAATCACCCGGTTTAAACCATCACCCAGATCAAGGGTGTCATCACCACCGGTTGTATCATCCAGATCAGTGCTGGTCAGCGTGATCAGGTGACCATCGGTGAACTGAGCGGAACCATTGTCACCGATGACAATGTCATCACCACTGGTCGTGGTTACTTCATCGTTACCCTGACCAGCGATAACCACATTATTGCCACTGGAGAGCGTGATCACATCACGGTCACCCTGGTTGGGCAGACTGCTCTCAGCGGACTGCAAGGTATCAGTGGTGTCATAGACCAGCGATCCATGGTCACCGATCACATGATCCATACCAACACCTGCGGTGATGGTATCGGTACCCGCACCACCGATGATCCGGTTAAAGCCATCACCGGCATTCAGTTGATCATTGTCACCGGTCGTATCATCAGCATCAGTGGACTCGAGCTTCGTCAGGTGGCCATCCGTAAAGGTGGCTTTCGCGTTATCACCGGCAAGAATGTCATTACCAGAACCTGCGGTGACATCATCCTGGCCAAAGCCAGCAATCACGAGGTTATTACCATCACCCGCACGAATCGTATCGTTACCACCATTCTGGAGACGGAGAGAAGCAACACTGATGATCTGGCCTGCAGCCAGGGTGATGATACCGTGATCACCAAGAATCAAGTCATTATCACTGTCCAGAAGTCCCAGCAGGCTGCCATCTTCATTGGCGCCGTACAGTTGATCGCCACCGACACCACCGAGCAGCCAGTCATTACCCGCGTTCCCCTGCAGCGTATCGATACCGCCGTGATCAACCGTACGGTTCTGAACCAGGTCAATGGTAATCAGATCACCATCCACATTCCGGTCGACTTCACCATTGTCGCCGATCAGGATATCGTCTCCGGCATTACCGGCCACCTTATCCGCACCAGCACCGGCAAGGATCATGTCATTCTCATCACCACCCAGCAGGGTATCGTTACCCCCCTGATCTTCGACCGTGGTCTCAATATGCGACACATTACCAGTCGTCATCAGACGCAGCTGTTCTGGTGAACCGTCACGGATCTGGGTGATAACACCATGATCACCAAAGATAATGTCATCGCCCATGCCACCATCAATGGTGTCATTACCCACAGTAAGATCATCCGCATTGGCGCCATCGTTGACAGGGTCAGCAACTGTCACCACCGTCAGCACTTCTGTTGCCAGACTCAGGCGTTGGGACAGATCGACATTGAAGCCGGAATCACCATAGAGATGGTCATTGCCACCCAGGCCATAGAGCGTGTCATGACCGGAACCACCGGCGATATGATCATTACCCTGAGAGCCATAGATGGTGTCATCACCTGCACCACCATAAATAACAACGCCACTTGATGCGCCAGACGCATCAATAACATCGTTACCGGCATTGCTATACCCAACCACCGGATCCAAACCAGTGCCTCTCAGCGAAGCATACCGGCTACCATCCTGACTGGTATCACCAAAGATAAGCAGTGGAACATTATTGGAATCAGTTCCGGTCACAATAATGGTGTCACCGCCCATCTCGGTATCACCAGACACAAGATCGACAACCTCACGGTTGCCACCGCCATGTGCAACCATTACCGGGTTCTGCCGCTGAATGCTGGCCGTCACTGTTTCATCGGTCAGTTGTTCGCCACTGACCAGTGAAATCTGGGAACCATCCAGCGAGATGGAGTCGATGGTATACGTGCCATCATTACCCGCTGTATCAGCAACAACGATCTTGTCACCTACACGGAAACCCTGGTCAAACCAGCTGCTGCCATCCTGCAGGGTGATATAACTGACACCCAGTCCGACATTGTGGGAGAACACCATGGCCGCACTGTTACTGATCGCCGTAGTGTCAACCGCCAGCGTATCGTTACCGGAGCCCATGACCACTTCCACCACTTCCATGCCGAAGTACGTCAGACCACCGGCAATAGTGCGATCCGGCGCACCGTTTTCACCGGCCACCACAATGGCCGTTTCATCCATATTGAGGCCTGACACCGATGACGTTGTGAATTGCCCACTGTCGTCAGTGTTGCTGGCATCATTGAAGAGCGTCACAGTATCCGTCTGGATGGTTTCATCCGTAATGGAAGGAATCTCTTTGGCAAATGTCGCCTGCTCACTGGGCAATACCACCGGCGTCTTGAGCGCCCGATCCACCATCGTCAGGCCGCCTTCAAGAATCAGGGAACCCTGAATCGCGCTGGTCAACCCGTCTGAACCCACAATGAAGTTATCACTGCCCAAACCACCAATCAGGGTCGTAATGACACCTTCACGGGTACTTTCGATGATGAAGGTATCGTCGCCCTCCAGTGCATCGACATCGACTGATTCCACACCGTCGTAAGTGATATTCAACCCTGCACCGATAATAGAGTCACGGGTCACAATGAACGTGTCATCCGCTTCTGTACCGATAGCGGTCAGCGTGTCGAAACCGCTGCCGCCATCAATGCTCAGCGGCGCATTGACGTTGTAATCAATGGTGTCATCGTCATCACCGCCATTGAGGTCAATATTGTCGTCCGCAACAAAGGCACGGACGACAAATTCATCATTGCCCTTCTCGCCTTTCATGAAAAGCTTGGCCTTGTTGCTGTAAACGGTGAAGCTGTCGCCATCATCACCACCCAGCAGGGTCAATTCTTCACTGTTGCCATAACTCAGGTAACCTCGGGTTACGGCAGTGCCGGCAACTTCATCACCGGGCGCCGTTACCGGTGCCTCACCGAAGATCTGACCGACCTGGAACGTATCCCGGCCACTACCACCATCAATGGTCATCAGGGCACTGGTGTCATCCAGGAAGAAGCTGTCACTGCCTTCGCCGCCATTGATCAGCACACCGCCGGTCAGGTCATTGAGGCTGTTATCGTAATTAATCCGCTCCACCGGATCAGCAAAGGTATTGGTTTCAACCTCACCGTGCAGACGGGCGATGAAGTTATTCCTGATAAGGAACACGTCATCTTTATCCGCCTGGGTATCCCCGGCAAAACCCCGCCCATGGATGGTCAGGTTATCAACACCGTCAACCGCATCACCACTGTCGTTCACATCAATGACATAATCCGTCAGGGTAACGCCATCCGCGTCGGTATCAGTCATTGTGATGATGTACTGATCGCCACCGCCCTCACCATCCAGGGAAAGCACGTCACTTCGTGAATGCAGCTCGGTTACGGTCAATGTGTCGTCACCTGTACCACCAGTGACGTAGGTATCACCGGCCAGCAGGCTGACATCAATCAGGATACTGTCGCCTTCACTGCCACCATCCACATCAATGCGGGTGGAACCGGTCAAGCTACCCAGCAGCTGGATATCATCACTGCCTGCCGCACCGGCGATACTCAGAACACCCGCCGTTGTGATGACACCATCCAGCAGAATACTGTCACTGCCAGCTTCCCCTTCAATGGAGATGTTGGCGCCACTCAGTGTTCCCAGGTTATGGATGGTTGTGCCGGCCGCATCAAGATTTTCGTAATCGCCCTGCAGCAGCAGGTCACCCAGGGCGCTGACCACAGCGCCCGATTCAATCACGAGGTTATCGCCCGCTCGCAGGGTAACAGTCCCTGCCGTTGACTGGATCGTTACCCCGGCCTTAACCGTCAGATGATCTTCTTCACCTGCCACATCGTTATTGTCTTCACCGGCATAAAGCAGGATGTCGTCATCAGTGATAATGGACTTCTCAACCGTGATCGGGCTATGAGCTTCAATGTTCACCGTACCCGTCGCGACCATGCCATTGGCCTGATCAAGCCCACCAATGGTCAGGTGACCAGTATTGGTAATCCAGACATTACCACTGGTCGAGCGCCCTTCCATGTACCCGACAGTGGTCTGAAGACGTTTGCCTGAGGCACCGATATCCCCCTCCGCAAACAACCTTGTCTTACCCGACGTCACATTGGATGCATTCGCATCGGCGTTGCCATTCAGGATGTTGTCCCGACCCAGGATGAAGGCCGTGTAATCCGCCCCTGTTCCAATGGTGTTAATGGACAGATCACCATCCGTTTCGATCAGGTAGGTATTGAGAGCACTGCTGGTCGTCACCGTACCGGCAGAACGGTAGGCACTGTTGATATCCAGGTCATTGCCGGAGATACCAATGGCGTCATTCTCAGACGTCAGAGTAATACTGTTACCGATAACATCCGCTTCCGGCAGGCCGGGCACAACATTGCCACTGGCATCCTCAGTGTCTTTGATGGCCAGATGCGCACGCAGATCCACATTACCGCCATCCGCGAGTACTTCACGGATATTCATGTTGCCCAATACTTCATGGACATAGACATCCGCGCCTGCCGCAATCGTCAGGGTAGCGTCCGTGGCCAGATCAGTTTCCAGATAATCTCCATCTTCACCAACACCGGCTGACGCTGTGAGACTGAGCTCTGTGGCAGCACTGATATTGGCGAAATCATGATCAAGGCCATCGACAATCGCACCACTTTCCGCCGTGAGATAGATACCACCAGACTGCGCATAAAGCGTTCCAACGTTGATATTGTCAGTTCGCTCTGTCAGGTAAATATCCCCGCTGACACGGGCTGTGAAGATGGCATCGGCCGCCAGGTTGATGTAAATCTGATCAGAGGCTGAGCCGATGGAACCATCCGCGGCCTCAAGTATCACATCACTACTGGTGACATTGGTCACGCTGCTACCACCGACGTTGATAATCGATTTACCGGTCTTGATTCGGACCGTATCACCGGCCACCACCGTATCAAGCTTCACATCCAGTTCGGAGCCAAGGAACACGTCGCCACTGCCAGTCGCAGATACAGAACCCAATGCATCAACATCTACATCGTCACGCAGATCAATACGAATACCGGTAATGGATGCGCCATCCACAGTAGGATCCGCAATGATTTCCGCCAGTGTGATTTTGGCTCGGTACTCAGTCGATAACTGATCATCTGCCGACAGGGTTATCGTATTCGAAGAGACAGAATCAATGGTAAAGAACTGGCCATTGTCATTGGCGTTGTCGGCAGTACCAAACACCTGGATGGTCATGCCTGCCTGGAAACCATCTGTCAGCCAGTTTCCACCATCCGTGCGCACAATCGTGTCAGCACTGTTGCCGTTATTCAGGAAGTTCACCTTCGCAGAAACAATGTCGCCCGCCAGATAAGCGACATCCGTCCGCTCAGCAGCAGCCAGCGCAACACGCTCATCATCGGTGAGAGAAACAGATGGGCCACTGAGATCAATAACCTGCGAGCCATTAGCAGAGCCAACACTACCAGAAGCAATAATTGTCACCGCGCCCGCAGCACTGATATTGGCCTGCTCAACAGAGGTTTGAGTATCAGTGATCGGTTCGATCAATCCGGCACTGAACAGATTCAGCAGTTCATCTTCTGTCCAGACTTTGATACTCGCCGTGAGGCTGTCCCGCTCAGCATCCGACAACGTATAGGTAAAGCTGTCGTTATAGCTGTCGCCATAGCTGCCGTACTGGCCATGCAGGCTGTGGTATTCCTCAGTTCGCTTGTTAACCAGCGTCTGTATTTCACCATCCGTCCAACCAGCATTGGTGTAATACGTCTGTTCATCAGACGACAGAGAGACCACAAAGTTTGGATCATAGACAGACGAATCAGCCTGCATCCCTCGGTATTGCCAATAAGCCTCGTATTCCTGCTCACGGTTGCTGGCATAATCGATCAAGGTCTGATCAATCTTGCTCTGTGCTCCCGTACCATCGGTCAATTGCAGGTCACTCCAAACGCCATTCAGCAATTCGTCGTAGGTCCGGTCATCACGTACAGCACTGTCATTGGCATCCTTGAGGCTGCCGCTGGCCACGTTGATATAGACATCACCACTGGCAGCAATGGCCTCTTTCAGGCGCAGATCACCACTGGTTTCCTTGAGGTAAATATCTGTCTTGGCGTCAACGGTCACATAGTGGGACAGGCTGGTGCCAGAATTAAGTGCGAGTGCACGACTACTGCTGTTACCAACAGAACCTTCCTCAGCCACCAGCGCCACGGTGCCACCCTGAACAGAGCCGTTATACCAGCTACCTGAGGTCTTCTGTGCAACGGTAATATTTTCCTTGGCAACCAGCCTGACCGTCTCACCGGAACCGGCCTGGACACTGTCAATCGCCAGGTCACCACTGCCTGCAGCAATATGCACAACACCACCGGCAGTTGCTTTCAGGCTGGCATAGGCATCATCAGCCAGGTTGACGGTCAAGGCACCGGAATCCACCATGTCGCCATTACCATCAACAACCACCTGCCCAATATCACCACTGGCAGACAGTACGACACGTTTACCGGTGATGTAGGAGTCTTCACTGGTCTGGCGGATATCGCCTTTCGACGTAATGGTTGTCGTACCGGAGCTGTTCAGGATACTGCCGTCAATGAGAATATCCGCACCGGCCACCGTTGAAGTCAGAGAAACACTACCAGCGTCGTAACCGATAAAGTTGATATTGACGCCATAGTCTGCCTTGACCGTATGGGTATGGGTCGTGGTTGTGTACTCTTCCTTCACATACTTCGTGTAGTAGGTCTTCTTGCCGTACCAGGTACTGGTCGTCCAGCGGTCTTCGATATAGTTCTTGGTCTTGGAGGCATCGACCTGGGGATCACTGACATACGTGTAGGCATCATTCGCCTTCGCCGCATCCAGGAAGAAGTAGGGTCCTTCGTCGGTCAGGGTAGGCCCTTCCAGACGCTCGGTCGTATCCCAGTAATCATCGGCGGGATCCTTGGCAAAGGCATCAATCCCGAGCCAGCCGCTCTTCTTCTCGGTCTTGTAATAACGGGTGGCGTCCAGCACATCGACCGACCAGCCATAACGCCAACCAGACTTGATGGAGTAGGTATTGCTGTCACTGCCAGCCACATCGGACTTGCCATCTTCCTGAATGGTGACACCGTTCTCGTCCTTGGTGTAAATGGTAACGTGGGGATTCGCGCTGGTACCTTTGGCTTTGTCCTTGATAACAAGGGTACCTTCACCCCGCTGGGAGGCATCCAGACTTTTCACCACGACGTCATATGCGGTGTTGTTGGTCACGGAGATTTTGCCGTAACCACCCAGCACCCGGATCTCACCAGCACCGGTATTGAGCATATGACCTTCCAGCTCAATATAACCACCGCTGACCCGGATTTCCTGAACTTCAATCTTGCCAGTTGTCGTATTGTAATAAACGGTATAGTCATCCGTTGACGCTGTTGTCAGCTTCACCAGACCGCTGGCGTAGCGGCTGATATTGGAAATTTCATTCGCCGTCGCCGTACCCAGAGTCAGGTTGTAGTCCGGCTTACCGCTCTGCATGATGCCGTTCAGGTTCAGATACTCAGCCTGTATGACTATCCGATCGCCATATAGGCTGACGCCGGTTGGTGTCTTGGTCAGTTCCGCAACAACCGCAGCATCAGAAGCAGACTGCTGTCCGTTATTGGTCAGGGAATCCAGCTTGGAGTAGGTTTCTCCACCTACACTGTAATCGGTGAGGCCACTGATATAGACGCTCTTACCGACCACGTTCATGTTTTCCGCACGAACCTGGGCTTCAAATGTCACCTTGCCGTCCGGGTTACTGACGGTCAGATTACCCTGTGGGTTTTCGACATTGCCGGTGATCGTAATATCCGGCGTCGGAATTCCTGCATTGGCCGGATCACTCTCATCAAAGGTATTGGCGATCGTAATAAACGGCGGATTTTCACTACCACCGGCGGTTACTGTGGAGAAGTTGGCGGAACCCGCTGAAACACCTTCATCGGCCTGATTATAGGTTTCAATCTCACTGTTACTGGCAACTTCCACACCGTTCAGGAACAAACCACCGTTGGAATCAGGAATCGAAATCCCTTTGATTTCCAGGAAGGCGGCGGTGTTGTTAGTGATCTCAACGCTGGCGTCACCCGGCGCATCAAAGACACCGGTTCCTTCCAGGACATCAGAACGCACATCAATGGTTCCCGCCTGCGCCCAGATCGGGTCCACTTCTACAACCAGCACATCCTGTTTGGTATAGCCGGACAAGCCATTTTCATCCGTACTCCACAGCCCCTGTTTTTCCAGTTCGTTCGTGATACGGGTGACTTCAGACTCATAGAACGCCTTAATGTTAGCGTTGGTATCCTTGTACTGGTTCAGCTGCTTCTGCGCATATTGCAGTTCCTGCACCAGTTCAGAATCCAGCTGATCAGTAACGGTCCGGAAGGTAACGCCGTCTGTCTGAGTGCTGCTGGTCACTTGGCCATTCACAATGGCATCCAGCACCAGTTCCTGCTTACGGTCGATACCTGTACGAACGGTACCATCAACATCAACCGTGGCATGCGCTTCGGTTTCAATTGTGCCATCGTACAGTTCGGAACCACCACTGATCGCCTTGGCAACTTCACTGGTCCAGTTAACACCCTTAGCTTTGGCCTCCATATCCGCAAAACCCAGACGTTCGGCATGGAGCTTGGCATCCCGTGCCGTCTCCAGCACTGCGCCTGCTGCAACGGTAATGGTGTTGTTCTGAATCAGCTTCGCGGTTGCATCCAGGCTGTTAATCGGGATTGCACTGCCGGCAAAGTTATCCGTACGGGCTTCCAGTTTGTACTGGTCACGGTTGAAGCTGGTATCAGTGCCGGTTGAGATATTAAGGTTACCATCAGTGGTCAGGAAACTGTTGGCGGCGAAGGTCACCTTGTTTTCAGGACGTACTTCTACTGTCGTATCCGCGACAGCTACTGTACCGCCACCGTAGGTTTCGACATTGACTTTCCCGACAGCCTCACCCGTGCCACGAGCAGAAATCTGAACATCACCCACACTGCTCAGTTGCGCGTCTTCACCCACGTAGACTTCTGCAATGTTGGTATCCGTCTTGATTTCCATGGTCGCGCCCGCTCCGGACACTGCACCACCGGAAATCAATGTGACCTTGTCGTTCAGGATAAAGTCATTGAGAGCATCCAGCGTCATATCACCGGCAGCTGATGCGCCATCTTCCACGGTCAGTGACGCATCATCCCCAATCACCACGCGGGTGGTCATATTAACGTTAGTAAAGCTGTCTGCACCGGCTGCGCTGGCAACACCGCCCGTTGTGCCCTTGATATTGTCACCAGAGACGCCGTTCTTACGCAGTTTAGTGATGGCATCCATATCAATATCGGTCGCCTTGATCACCGCATCCGCACCAATACCGGCGGTTACATTGGCTGTTACATCATGATCAGCCTTGGCGCCTGTTGCGCCGAGCACGCCACCGGAACCTACATTAATTTTGCTGTCAAAGGTGGCATTCTGCTCCGCCTTGATGACCAGGGTTCCTGCGCCGCGCTGGGTCAAGTCGATATCCTTGCCGCTGGCGCCTTCACGAATTTCCGCCGTGACAGTGCTCTTGTTCACCGTAATGGCTTCGGTACCGGAACCACCGACAATACCACCGGCACCAGCCGTGCCTTCCACATAGTTATCATCATTACCAACCGCAGTGATCTGGAGTGTGGAACCTGTCAGATCAACCCCATCCCCCAGGAAAGCGAGCGTTGTCGTATCTGACTTGGCTTTGGCTGAACTGCCGCCTGCCGCCAGCAGACCGCCGGAGTAGCTGTCAGCCTCGGACTTCTGCTTGGTATTATTCGTTGCAGAAAGTGTCGTCGCACCGGTAATAGCCAGCGTCGCACCATCGGCAACGAAACTCTTCACCGTGCTGTTGTTATTGATCGTCGAAAGGGTTGCATCAACACCAATCAAGGCGCCGGCTGCACCCAGCGAGTACGCCTTGGCGGTATAGCTGTTATCCGGCACCTTGGTTTCTGCCGCAATAGACAGACTGGCGGCGGTGATGCTGATACTGCCTTGAGTCGCATCATCAGGATCGCCCAACGCGGCAATGACGGTGGGCGCAATCGTGATATCTGTCAGAGAGACACCAACGGCAAGACCGCCAGCATTCACACCATGCACCGTTACATCGGCTTTTGGTGTAGCCGCAGCCTGAATATCCACGGTATTGGTCACAGTGACAGCGGCATTGTTTCCAATAAATGCCTTCACGCTCGGGTCAATAAGAACCCTGGCGTCGTTACCAGAACCGGCTCCGATACCTGCAGCCACAGACCAGATATTTTCGGTCACCGTGGCGTTAGAGGTCGCTGTGATCAGGACATCTCCGACGGAATCACTGTCCTGGCCAACCTGGGCATAATCCCCCAGATAAGCCAACGTGGTTCCACCGATATCAACATCACCGACTGCCGCTCCTGCGGCTATGCTGCCGGCAGTTACCCCTTTCGCCTCGACGTCGTAATTGCGGGAGGCTTCTGCGGTAATAATCAGATCGTCGGCTTTGGTAATCCGCGCGCCATTTGATGACGTTGTTCCATGATCCACAAACGCCCGTTGTGTCGCCGTATCATTGATAACACTGACCTGAGCACCCAGCCCGACAGTGCCTGCAGAGCCGCCGTAGCTATAAACGTCAACATCTTCGGCAGTAAATATCGCCTTGATCTTGATATCATCGGTTGCAGAAATATCCGTGTTGTTATCGATATAAGCCGTTGTTGCTCCGGAAAGATTCAATACACCGACAGAGCCACCTACACTCAGGCCTACGCCCCCAATCGCTGCACCACCGGCAATCTGTTGAATATCCGCGGTTTCTGTCGCCTTCACCAGGATGTCTGCTGATGCCCCATTACTGCCAGCTGTGATCTGTGCACCATCGCCAATATAGGCCGTGGTATCTGATACGGAAGGGTCTTCGCCTACGGAAACAGTAAAGAGACTGCTTGTTGCAACACTGTCAGCTCGTTGGGCAGTGTCATCAGAACCCAATCCGTTCGGATTACTGTCACTGAAAGCTGCATCAATCTTTTCCTGCGCCGGTGTCGCCTGTTCATTACCGGCACTATCTAGCCCTGTACCCACACTGATAACCGATACCGCGCCACTGACACCAAAGGTGCCACCACCGGCAAATGCCATGACCATGGAATCAATGGTGCGATTGGCTTCAGCTTCAACGGTCACATCCCCTTCCGCCGTCACAACACTGTTTGCGCCGATATGGGCATCCACGGCGTTTTTAGCCGTGACGACATCAATGGAGGCACCAACGCCACCGCCACCCAAGCCACCGGCACCAATGTCGTTGTCGAAGGTGATGTTACTGGTCGCCTTGACCTTGGTATCGGCGCCGGACGTCACATTCGCGTTGGTTGCAGCACCACTGCCGGGTACATAAGCGCCAATGTAAGCGGTCGTGTTCGAGTTTGTCTCAACCACAGACACAGAACACGCAATTCCAGCGGCACCGGCAGCGAGCGTGCCAACCAGTACAGAGACGTCTTCTTCCGAATCACTGTTAACCTGCACAGTGCCACTTGCGTCAATCGTCGCCCCTTCGATATAGGCGCGGGTATTGCCATCCAGCAGTCCTACCGCAACAGAGCCACCGGCACCGACAATACCGCCGCCGATGGCGCCATCATACAGATCCAGATCCACACGACTGTTTGCATCTACAATCACACCGGTGTCACTGGTTACCTTGGCTAACCGGATAAATGCATCAGTATCAGATGTACTCTTCACACCGGACGCAGCGCCAGCCACTCCAGCATAAAAGCCTGCCCCGACACCCGCGCTGGCAGACAGGATTTTTTCCCGACTGAGCGCTGAAACATCCAGACTGTCACCAGCATAGATATGATCCTCATCAGTCGAGACATCATCATCGGCGACATAGGCCTGCGTGGTGTTATCCACAATATCAGTATCAATAGAGGCACCCACACCTGCGGCACCGCCACCAAAGGCAAGCGCGCCCCCTCCACTGCTGATATCGGTATGCTGGTGCGCACGAACCTTGACCTGCTTGCCTCGGTTAATGTTGTTATTGACTGATGCATCACTGATATAGGCACGTGTCGTATTCGTGACCTTGTTAACGATCACATTGGCGCCAATGCCGACCTGTCCAGCCAGACCCAGGCTGACGGCAACAACATCGATCTCTTCATCATTGGTGGCAATAACGGCCAAACCATTGAGGTTTTCGGTACTCTCAGTGCCGGAGGCATCATCGGCCCATTGTTTGATGGCCAGTGAACTGCCTGAGCCCTTCGCAACAACTGTTGCATCACCCGTGATATAAGCCTGGGTATCATTATCCAACTGGTTAACCACCACGGTGCCGCCAACACCTACCGTTCCCGAACCACTGAGAGTGCCGGCGTAGGATTTGATGGTGTCGTCAGACTGAGCCTGAACCAGGATGTTGTCATCCGTTGTGACCGTGCCACCGTTGATATAGGCCCGCACGTCATTGTGAATCAGATTACTGGATGCGGAACCGGCCACACTGGTGGTACCGGAACCGGAAATACCGGCAGACAAGGTAGAAATTGTTGCATCTGATGTGGCCACAATGCCGATATTGCCGGCATTACCGGTCGTTACGACGGCACTGGAGCCATCCACATAGGATTTAACGGTATTGTCGATTTCGTTATAAGCGACAGCTGCCCCAATCGCGACCGTGCCGGAACCGCTGATCTGGGTGGAGCCGGAACGGATATCAGA
This sequence comes from Oceanospirillales bacterium LUC14_002_19_P2, assembly GCA_002084115.1. Taxonomy (GTDB): domain Bacteria; phylum Pseudomonadota; class Gammaproteobacteria; order Pseudomonadales; family Endozoicomonadaceae; genus Kistimonas. Next base: position 25,071 of record MUIA01000122.1, read on the forward strand.
GGTATCGGTTGCCAGCACATTGATGTCACCGGTCGTGGTGACAGAGGCGCCCCCACTGATATGGGCATCAACGGTCTTGCGAATCCAGTTCAGTGAGAAGGAGCCGGCACCGGCAAACGTACCAGATCCGGAAAGCGAGACACTGAAAGTATTGATATCAGCATCAGAGGTCGCACTGACGTTCACGGTATCAGCAATCACCGTGGCGTTATCAATGTAAGCACGAATGATATTGGCGGTATCGTAATCGCCCGGATCATCCGGGTTACCACCGACATAGTTGTAGCCGACCGCGGCGCCAATGGCTGCAGTGCCGGCACCACTACCGCCACCCGCCAGCGAATTCAGTGTTGCCTGGTCGGATGCAGAGACTCTCACCGCACCATTGCTGGCCTGTGCTTTGGCATTATCAGCAATGCGTGCTTCCACACTGTTGCGAATCCAGTTCAGTGACAGCGAGGCCGCACCACCTACTGTACCGGCGCCGGAGCCACTGATGGTGAATGACCAGATCTGGGCGTCCAGTATCGGATCATCACTGCTATCCTGATCGCCGTCATCGGCCAAGGCCACAGAGGGCAATTGGTCGGTATTCAGGACTTTCGCGACAACCTTGATATCACCCGTTGTCGCTTTTGCTTCAGTACCACTGCCTTCTATGCGCGCCTGAAGATCACTGCGCATATCGTTGGTGGCAGAGGCGATGGATGCCGCCCCGGTGCTCGCACCAGAAGCACCACCTGCGACAATCACCATGATCGGAGTTGTCGTGGCACGGACATTAACATCGTTATAGCCCGTTACCTTGGCGCCGCCCTGTATGGAGGCATTGACCAGGTTACGCATGAAGTTAATCGAAATAGAGCCGGCTATCGCGACATTACTGGCACCTGCTGCCCCCACTGTGACGTTTACAATGCTGGCGGCTGAGTCCGCGTAAACATTAACGGCACCCTGGCTGGAATCCACTGTCGAGCTACCACCAATGTAAGCGCGAATAATGCCTGTATTGATGGCATCCCGATTCTCGGCCACATTGCGGGTCGGATCGCCCGGGTCACCGCCAATGTAGTTGTAAGCAATCGCTGCGCCGACAGCACTGCCCGAAGAGCCTGCCGCACCGATAGCAATTGATATCAGGTCAGCGTCGTCCTCGGCCGCAACGGTCACATCACTGGATGCATCGACATCCGCATTATTAATGTACGCCTCTACCGTATTGTTCAACCAGTTGAGCGAGATAGCCGCACCCGCCGCAAAGCTGTTCGCATAAGCCCCGGCGATAGTGACATTGATAACCTGCGCACCGAAATCAGTATCCGACGGCAGTTCAGAAGTATCCACACCCAAGCCTGCCAGATCGACATCCGACCCCGAAGGCGAGAAACCGGCCAGTACATTCACACCGGCATTTTTGGATTCAACTTTCGCACTATCGATATAGGCCTGTACCGTGTTGCTCACTTCAGTGGTTGAAGCGGATGCGCCCACAGCAGAACCGCTGCCAGAATAAGCGCCGGCTCCGGCAATAACGACCATGGTCGTTGAGTCAGCCGCCGCCACACTGACGGCCCCACTGGCCTCAACATCGGTATTGACAGTTGCATCCCCATCATCCTTGATACGCGCCTGAATCGTATTAGTGACTTCATTGACAGAAATGGAGCCACCAAATGCGAAATTCTGCGCACCTGCACCGCCGACAGCCACGCTAACCAGCACACTCTTGGCCGACGCCAGAACATCCAGCGTCGAGGTATTTGAAACCACTTTCGAGCTGTTGATTTCTGCCAGGATGGTGTTGTTGATCAGGTTCACCCCGATCGCAGCACCCAGAGCACCCTGCTGTGAGGAGTAAGCTAGTCCGCCAGACAGGTTGACGCTGGTTGTCGTATCTGTTGCGGAAACCAGTATGGCGCCATCAACAGCAATATCGCTGTCTTCAGTGATGGTGGCCGTAATAGTGTTATTGGTCGATGTTGCCGCAAGACTGCCAGCAACGGTCAGTTTCTCGGCACCAGCACCTCCCACTACAAGAGTGCCCAGCACAGAATTTTCTTCGGCTTTAACACTCAGGCCGCCCGTGGTACGCAAGGTCGATCCCGAAACCTTTGCCGTTACCGTGTTATCGATAAAGTTGAAGCCCAGAGCAAAACCGAGTCCCAGAGACTTACCCTTGGCAAAACCGCCCGCAAAGGAGTAAATCGATGAAGCATCATCAGCCAGCAGGCTGACATTGCCGGTTGAGCCTGCCGTGGTTGTGGTATTGAGCAGCTTGGACTCAACCGTATTGTTGATGAAGTTCATCGACAGGGTGCCAGCGGCCCCCAAACCGGTCGTGCTTTGTCCGCCGGCACTCCCCACTGAACCCGTAATCGACACTACCAGCCCTGTTGACTGTGCCGTAAGGGTGACATTACCACTGTGTTTCAGATTACTGAGACCATCGATCACTGATTCCGTGGTATTTTGAATTTGTGTGAAGGCTACAGCGGAGCCGACGCCTGTTTTGCCAGCAAAACCGCCGGAACCGGCAATCAGTATAATCTGGGTATGATCATCAGCATTCAGGTTGATCGTGCCATCGATGACTGTATCACCGGAGATAGAAGACAATCCGGTCTTGGTCGTAAAGGTGGTTCTTGTCACCGCGACGGAGCCTGCAATGGCCGTCCCGCTACGGCCGGTAGCGCCGGCAATACTGGCAGTCAGAGAGGCTACCCAGCCGTTACGGGTTGCATCAAAATCCAGCAGGTCTGCCAGCAGAGAATCCGCACTGACAACCGATGCATTAACGGTGCCAGTGACAAAACTGAAGGATGCAGAACCCGCAATTCCCCGGGCAGTACCACCATTGTCATCCTTCACATAGGTCATTGCGCCAGAGATTGAGCCATAAATACTCAGGTCGCTGGCCTTAATGGTCAGATCACCAACATCAATATCATAGGCATTACGGATGTAGGCTTCTGCGCTGTCATCACCGATGTTAATGGTGACAGAACCGGAAATCCCCATACCTGTCTGACCAGGCTTGGCCGCTTCTTTTGCGTCTTCCTCGGCCGTCCAGCGGCTGCCCATGTCCGCGATGCCATCCTGATAGCTCTGGCTCTGGTTCATTTTCATCAATTCCGGGCTGGTTGTTGTCGAGCCATCGGAATTGCTTAAACCATTGCTGCTGGAAGGATCGGAACTGCCACCACTGCCATTACTGGCCGTATCTGTTGGAACACTATCACTGTCAGCCGCCGGGCTTTTTGACACCTTGGAGCCTGCCAGCGCCAGACTGGCTGCCACGCCATCATTCTCAGCGAACAACTTGACGTTACCCGTTGCAGTGAAACCACCGCTGCCATAACGCGCGTCATCGCCATAACGGCTACCGATCAGCGCCTCGGTTTCACGCTCAATCACGTTGACTGCGACAGAAGCGCCGACACCTGTCGTTTCAGAGGACGCCACTGACCCGGCAACTGTGAAGATATAAGCGGTATCGTTCGCATTGATAAGAACGGCATTACCATCATTGTCCGCAGAGCCGTTGCCAACAGTGATATTGGCCCCGTCATCGACCTGAGCAATGGTGGAGTTGATCAGTACAGTGGCCAGCATGGCGCCGTTAAAGGCCATGTTGTCAGCCTGCCCGCCAGAAGCACCGAACGTGACAGACAGTGTCTCGTTATCAGCGTCCACTTTCAGGCTGTCGGCATAAAGCGTCACGCCGTCTTCTATCTTGGCGGTAACATCATTGACATAGGCATAGCCAAGCAGAGCCACACCAACGGCATCACCATCATCGGCAGCCTTGGTGCCATAACCGCCAGCTGTTGCTTTGGGCTTCCAGCCGCTGTAGGTTTTCGCATCGTCGCCGCCCGGCTTGTCCGTGTCGCCGGTCACACCAAATGGCGTAAAGTTACCGCCCAAGTTGACCATTTGGGCAATGCTGGCTGCGGATACGACGACATCCTGATCGATGGCTGCATCCTGATAGGTCGTAATCTGGTTGATGGACGCCCCTTCCTTGATAGTGGCATCCGCACTCTGGTTCATGACCAATACAGCAATAGACCCAGCAGCCGCTTTCTTCTGGCCATCCGCCCGCGAAGCTGTCCAGGAATCAATCAGATGGTCATCCAGCCCCAGGTTGCTGTCGAGATAACTGGCCGCTGTCGTAATAAACTCACCGATCTTGTTCTGGACCGGATCCAGCATCAACCAACGTGTGTCATCATCAAAATCTTCATTATTGAGATCAACGTTATACTCAGCGACATCACTCAGGAATTCGTACTGAATGGTCTTGCCGGTGCTGTCTTTACTTTCCACCAGTGTGCCCGCTTTCAGGGTGGCACCGGTATCAGTGTCCTTGTAATCAGACTTGCCGACATCTTCCAGCAAAGGAGCAATCAGGTTGGCCCCCCAGAGACTGGTGGGATCAATTTGATTACGGGTTTCAGCATTGACCGTCAGCTTACCCGCCGCATCAACCACCGCATCCTTGTTGATATAGGCTTTGGACTTACTGTCGTAATAACCCATGGCAATGGCTGCAGAGAAACCGGTTTCCGTGGTGAAACGGGAGTCATCCCCCGTTGCCGCACCATAATCAATCGCTTTGGAGTCTGACGTCAGGCTGGGACGGGACTCCAGAACAGCCTGAACGGTGATATTGCCACCGGCCTGTACGGTCTGCTTGTTAGCCGCATCCACAACACCATCGCCTATACGCGCGGTGACGTTGTTGCTATCTACGTGCACTGCAATAGCAGCAGCCACATCGTAGGCATCGCCCTTGGTTTTGGGTTCTGACGTGGCATTCCACCACTTATCAAAAGCATCGGATTTGGACGACAGGAATTTTGTGGTGGCGTCCTTAATCGGATCCGACAGACGACTTTTCTGGGATTTCGTCGCATCCGTCAGGTAATCGCCTTTGGAGTCAGTTCCAACACCGGCAAACGCCTTGATACCCGGGCTGGTTGGCGGCGACAGGAAGAGTGCCCCGACACCAATCAGGTTGTCAGCAATCGCACCAAAGCTGTTGTTCGCACCAATTCCTGAATCTGCACCATTATCATCGAGGATGTGATCATCCATGCTGGCATCAACGGTGATATCACCTGCGACGGTAACGGTACCATCCAGGTAAGCATTGGTATGGCTTTCATCAACAGCAATCGCCAAGGCAATACCCAGTTTACCTTTAACACCGGCAATGGAGCGCGCGACCGTCGTATTAATTTCGGAGGTATTACTGGAGACATTCAGGTTGCCGCCAACGGTCATGACCGAGCCATCTTTCACATTGGCTTCTGCCGTTGACTGGATCACGCTGACAGCGACAGAACCGGCCATTTTGGACAGTTTGGTCGGATTCGCCTCAACATCCATGGCATTTTTGGCATCGGCATGGATGTAAACGTCACCCGCCGCATTCACATTACCATTGATCGTGACCTTTGATTCATTCTCAATAATGCCGACAGAAGCGGCAAAGCCCCATGAATAGGGTTTAGCGCTGGCCTGTGCCAGTGATGAGGAAACAATAGTGACATTACCGGTATTCTGACTGGTATCCGGTGATGCCTCTGCGGTGATCTGGGCGAACTCACCAATCTCAATTTTAGCGGTGGAAACCGCACGAGAGACCGCGCCCAACAGGGCCAGACCTTCACTGAACTCAATCGCCGCTTCGGCAACCGACAGCGCGTTTTCAGCAAACCAGTTATTGTTGTTGGAATTACTGGCCGCCAGATAATTCTGGCTGTTAACCACAGCACCGACGGACACATTGCCGCCTTTCAACGTGGTCTGTGTATTACCGGTGCCGACCGTTTCTCCAATAAACACCTTGGCTTTCAGGTTATCGTAGTTGTACCAGCCAGATGTCCAGGGTAATAAGCGGGATTCAGCCAATATCGTAATATCACCATGCACGGCATTGCTTACATTGGTAGATGCCAGTGCAATTAACTGGGCACCTTCATCAATCGTGATTTCCTTGCCTTTAATGGTGATATCACCCGCCGTTGTCGCATGGCTGGTATCAATCGTATAGCCCTTAATCTTGACGGTACCGGCGGCAATCTTGATGTTCATGCCATCAATGGAGATATTACCGTCGATGGTCGCGGTATCTCCTGCATTCACGGTATAGGTCGCATTATCCTTACCGGTAAAACTGACCCATTCGAAATCTTCCTGGGTAATGGATGAGTCCATTCCCTCAACGATTATTTCGTTATCGGTACCACCAGCAATGTTGACACTGACCTTGTCAGTTCCTGCCACCAGTCCTGAGGTATCGATATAAAACTGATCATTGTCGTTGGCAGAACCCACCAGTGAATCGACACCACCGCCGGTACGCAGTATGACGCCACCTAATGTGAAGCCACTAGCATTCAGAGAGTTAACAGACGCACCACCGGAAAGGTCCGCCCGTTCGACACCATCCAGTCTATCGGTTTCAGTGCTACCGATAGTCAGTGTCGCATTATCCAAGTCGGCGGGATCTGTTGCATCGTCACTGGTGATATCCGCTAACACCATATCAGCATCGCGCACTTCGACCAGCCAGTCTTCACCACTACCACCGGTAATGGTGTCGTTACCCGCGCCGCCGGTGAAGGTATCATTACCAATACCTCCGGTCAGGGTGTCAGCACCGGCACCCCCATCAAGCTTCACATGACCGGATACAATGGCATTTCCGGCAAGGCTTCCGCCGGTGCCCGTCTTTTCAATCCCCAATACACTAGCGGTCAATGAGCCACCGACCGCAGCGACGGTCAGGTCACCAACGCCCGTTGTGGTATCGGTCAAATTTATACCGGTCTGTGCGGCATTCAGCGTAGCGGTCAGCTTTCCGGACGTATCAGCTTCCGCGATGAGATCGAGCACATCCTGAATGGTTTCGGCATACGTCAGGTTGACATTGACCACCGTGCCATCACGCAGCGTAACGGAGAAATCTGTGCCTTCGACCGTTCCCAGACCGGACTGGTTAGCCAGATATTGGAGCAGGGTTTCCGCCCCCAGCCCGGTAAAGCCGGAAGCATCAATCGTGTTATCACCCACACCGCCAGTCAATTCGGCAATTTCAACCTGGGACAGGGTATCCGTCGTACTACCGTGAACAAGGCTCACATTGGTAAGCGTCATATTCGCGTCGAAGGTTTCTACCAGCGTATCAATACCTTCACCGCCATCTATGATGTCAGCTCCGCCAAAGCCCGTTAAGGTATCGGCATCATCCTGACCATACAGTTCGTCATCACCACCGGCACCAATCAAGGTATCCATACCTTCACCGCCGTATAGCTTGACGCTACCGGAAAAGCCGGAGGCATCCAGCAGGTTGCCACTGGCACCACCGGTCAGCTCAGCTTTCTCAATCTCGCTGATGGTATCCAGACTCTGAACGCCATCTACACTGCTCACAGCTACACTACCGCCAGCGTTAAAATCACCATTGACCGTAATTTCGCTGACATTAAGGGCAGCAAGATTATTCGTAAACGTCACCACCCAGGCGCCGGCGGAACCGGTCACCGCGACATCTTCATAACCGATATTGTCGAGCTGACGGAGTGCAAACGCGACGTCATCAACATCTGCGTCGAACGCCAGGTTTTCAGTGGTTTGACCATCAAACGTTAACGTGAAGGAACCACTGGTCACGCTCGTCAGGGTGATGGTCTGCACTTCGTTATTGGATTGGCCAGCCTGTGTTGTTTGAACAGCGGCAGAACCACTGGAAAAGCTACCGGTGACAACCAGCGGTTCAATATCCTGGGAACCAAACTCGCCAATAAACTGGATCTGCCAGACGCCCGGGCTACCAGTAACCTGAATATTCTCTTCATGGAATCCGGTCAGCAGGCTGAGAATACCAGCGAGTTCCTCAGTTGAGGCATCGTAGGCGATCGCTTCGGGTTCTTCGCCACGGAAGGAAACAGTAAAAGTGCCATCACTGACACCGGTCAGAACAATGGTCTGAATTTCATCAACACCTGCTGCAGCATCCAGACTGGAATCGGTGAGAATGTAGCGGGTATCTCCGCTTTCGATCAGCGTATCGGTGCCGCCATTACCATCAATATTGTCGACACCGGTACCGCCGCTGAGCACATCATCATTGTCAGAGCCAACCAGCGTGTCACGCCCTGCACCGCCTGATAACGTAACACCGCCCAGGGTGAAGCCAGACGCATCAAGGGTGTTATCACTCAGGCCACCGGCCAGATCGGCACTTTCTATACGAACAAGTCTGTCTATTTCAGTCGAGGTGTCGGCATACGTCACCGTCAGCTGGGATTCAAAATCAACCGCAGAGACATCAACAAGGGTGAAATCAACATCCAGCTGCTCCCACAGGGTATCGGTTCCTGCACCACCATCGATAATATCGGCACCGGTACCACCGGTCAGCGTGTCGTTACCGGCGGAGCCTGTTAACGTGTCATCGCCCCCGGCGCCATCAAGGGAAACATCGCCCAGCGTAAAGGCTGAAGCATCCAGCGTATTATTACCAGCACCACCGGTCAGCGCAGCAGACTCAAAACCTGAGAGCGTATCTTCATCGGTTCCGTCAATCGTAAGAACGGTATCTTTGAGTACAAAGTCTGCGTCACGGCTTTCACTGACCGTGTCCGTACCTTCACCACCACTCAGGGTGTCCAGGCCCAAACCGCCACCAAGGGTATCGTTACCCTTGCCACCCACAATGGTGTTGTCATTCTCGTTACCGGCCAGGGTATCGTCATAGTCGGAACCGGTGATATCGCCAAACCCACTGACACCTTCAAAACCGGTCGCAATACCTGCATCCAGATCAACCGTCACACCGGTTGTGTAGCCGGAAAAATCGAGCACATCGTCAGAATCAGCAGACAATGTTTCAATACCGGTTAACGAGATACCGGCCAGATCAAGCGCATTACTGCCGGTAATAGCCCAGTTGTTCTTACCATCGATGGTGGCGCTTACCGTATCATCACCATTGCCACCGGTGATGGCTTCAATACTACTGAAAGTGAGGTCACCGGCCGTACCCGCGTTATTACCGGTCAATGTCCAAGTGGTATCGCTTTCGGCACCCACCAGGGTGTCGCTGCCACTTCCCGCATTGAAAGTAATCAGCAGGGTATCGTCGGTAAGCGCAGTAATGCTTTTATCCAACGTAAGGGTGTCATCACCATCAGTACCGGTAATGGTAATGTGATTGCTGCTGTCCAGCGTGGCTTCGTAAAGAACGGGCGCACCTTCCGCACTGTTATCCACCAGCTGCAGAACCGATGTGTTGTCCTGCTCAATGACCCTCAGCACCAGATCATTGGCATCGTTGCCCATCTCGTGACTAAGCTCATTGGTCTGCACCGCCATGGCCATGGGGTCGGCAGAAAAGAGCAGCCTCGGCTCCAGGCTCTCAAAGGTAAACCGATGCTGCGCAGACGCACTTTTGCGGCGAACCAATTTTTTCCTGGGGGATGGCTCTGCCCCGGGCATTTCCCGGCTCAGCAGGCTTTTTCCCAGCGACAGAATGCTGTTCTTCAACCGTGACAGCGGATGAAGGGCGGTTGTCGTCGGAAATGGATATGCCATGGTCTGCGCTTCCGTATTTGTCCGTTTTTATATCCGGTGTCTGGAGCCTGTCCTTACTGCAACACCGTGACGGCCTCGATCGGTACTACATAGGTAGTGCGTCTACAGCCTTTATTCTCATAGCCCCGTCACGTCAGCGAGCGGCCGGAGCCGCTCACCATTATGGGGCATAAAAGCGCACCTAACTGGTGCGCTTTTCTCTTACTGCAACGTAACTTCTTCTTCCGGCGCAGCGGCTTCTTCCTTAGACGCTGCAGGCTCTGATGCTTCCGCACCGACCACTTTCTCCAGCATGCTGGTAAAGTTACGCATGGACTGGAGATGGATATAAATCAGTTCCAGTGCATCGGTCTTCGCCAGGTCTGCCAACTGCTCGCCAGTCAGAGACTTCAGCTTGTCACGATTTACTGCCATAAAACCGGTCAGGGTCAGTTTCTCGCCATCCGGCTGGGTAAACTGGGCGCCCATGGGCTCCAGCAGATCCAGCTCTTTCAGCTTGCTGCAGAAGTTACGGGTGCGATTGAAATGCACCTGATACTCCTTCAGGAATGCCAGCACATTATCGAGGTACTGGGTCTTCTCACCTTCCGCATCAAACAGACGCTCACCGACACCGTCCTGATTACAGCCAGTGTAGGTCTCATCAATGCAAAGGGTGAAGTTAGCGCCATCATCGGAGCTGGAGAAAACAAACGGATAGCGACGTAAAAAGGCCGGTACATAACGGGAAGTCATTTGACCTTCGTCGTTCAGATACAGGTTTTCCTGTTCCCTGACACCCAGGATCACGACCGGCATGATCTGGTCATCATTTCCCGTGAAAACGACAGCCATTTCGCTGGCAGCATTGGGAAATTCCACGGCCATCAGGGGCACAGAATTCACATCCCTGGCAAATTCAAAGTCAGTGACCTGCTTGATCGCCCAGTCACGATGACGCTGGCTGGAGACCGGCTGGACCTGGCTGTAAATCAGTAATTGCTTTGCCATGTTTTTTCTACCTCTTTCCTGCTCTTTCCCTGTGGGGCGTTTCATTGTTGTCAAACCATTGCGTCGGTCAGCTGCACAGACGTAAGACCTGTGACGGCACAACCGGCTGCAATAACTGTTCTTCCCATCCGTATTTACGGACATACGCTGTATTCAGCCCGAGGCACTGCTCGGACTGACACTGGTCTTGATACGCACACTGGTGAAAACCATTGCGCATGAATTCCGTCCAGAACGCCGGATCAATATGCAGCTCTGGCTGATCATTCATCAACACATCCGCCAGTTCTCCCAGCAGACATTCGGGGAAATTCTTCACTTCTACAGCCCGCCCCAATGCCCTGGCTCGAATGACCGCTTCGCGGAGAAAAGTCAACACCGTACTGTGTGGTACCAGTAAATCCTTTTCATCCGTTTCCTGCATTGGCCAATACGACCAGAATTCCATTTGAGCGAGTCGTTTGAGATGCGCAAGCCGCTCAACCAAATCGGGTAATAATTGGTAACTGCTGGCGGTCACAACGGTATTTGTGAGTATTGATACGCCCTCGATCGTATCCAGATACTCCAAGCCCTGCATCATCCGATCGAAAGCGCCCTGCACACCGGTGATATGGTCATGACTCCAGGCATCCGAACCGGCGACACTGACAAAGTATTCATCCACACCCGCTTCCAGCAGACGATCACAGTAAGTCTTCTGATGCAGGTGCATGCCGTGCGTTTGGATGCGGACATGCTGAAAGCCGGCAGCCTTGGCCTGGCGAGCCAGTTCCGGAAGATCGCGGCGCAGGGTAATTTCAGAACCGGTCAGAATCAGACCTTTCCACTGCTGATGCTGACGGTTATGGCTAAGGATTTCATGGAAACGTTCAAGGGTTTGCGGGACGAGACGATCCATGGTGCCCTCGATCATGCAATGCTCACACTTGAGATTGCACCGGAACTCCATGGTGACAGAGACGTAGTCGTTATTGTTGAACCGCCCCATACTCACGTCAGAACACCCCGTAGTATGCGCTTTTGGTGATGTTTATCGTGCCTTCCACCATCGTATAGTCAAAGCCCACGTCAAACAACAAGTGATCCAGACGATCACGGTTATTTTCGACATAGGCGACATGCGCTGCCGGAAAACGGGTTTTCCTGAGAAAAAACAGCAGCTGGTCAACGGTTACCCGCGAAAAATAAATACCTTCACAGAGTCGCTTGTTAGCAACGACAATCGTCTGGCAATCCACCAGCTCCGGCCAGAGCACATCATCAGGCTCGAGAGAATCCAGACTAAGATGTGCAGAACAGGCCATCTTGGCCAGGATGTCACCCTGCTCGTGCCTTGCATCAAAAAAGCTATAAAGATTATCAAAGGTCAGGCCATCAGCCGTCAGCGAATAGCTCAGCCCCGAGGAAACATTGCTGCCTGCATTCCCCATATAAATATTGATTGAATCCAGTGATCGCAGACTACGTGCCGTTTCAGTTTCCAAATCCAACGAAAACATAAAATACGGACTGTTTTCATTAACCTTGAGACCACAGGACAACCAAGGCGATAACACATCAATCAACCGAGATACCGAAACCTGTCGTTGCAGACGCTCATAGTCGTAAAAATAGAGTTCCCAACTCAATCCCTTTTCTGACTGCTTGATACCCCAAACCGTCTGGAAATCACCAACAGCCTCGCGAATGGCCTGACAAATATCGACCAGCTGCTCAGCACCGGCCTGTTGAAATGAGTCATTGAGCAGATTGATTGAGCGGAGCTTGCCGGACTGACTGCAACGGGGCTCATAAGGCCAGAGACAATAATCCAGGCAGGGATCATTCGATTTTGCCCATTCAGTCTCGGGCAGGCTCGTTGTGAACGTTCGATCCAGGGCAACTGACATACTAACGCCCCTCTATTCCGAAATAGACCGTCGCAAACGGCCGCCCATCACGGGCAATACCGCTGGAAAGGTGGCCCAGTGGCTGTTGTGCATTGCTGTCCAGCCAGCGTTCGACTTTCGCAGGGGCAATCTGGAGAGCATCAGCCAATTGCTCTAACAAGTGGCGAATATCACCGAGCTCCATGTCTGTGTCGTACAGGTTGAGATCAAACGATTTACGTGGATTACCCGGCTCATTCACTTCCAGGCACATGAGTTCTTCTTCTGGCACGCGCTCAACCGCAAGCATCAGGACTTGCTGGATGACAGACGACAACACTTGTGTTTTTTCAGCGCCACCTGTCGATAATTCGTTTAACCAGTAACCTGGCCCCTTAGCCGGGTTTAACCAGTAGTCGGTTACCGCATGGCGTTGTGGTTTGCCAACACCCCACTTCAGCGCCTTATGTACGAGCAGAGGCGCCTTGATTTGTCCATTTTCCATCGCTGCCCGCACTGTCGCAGCAAACTCCACATACAACTTGCACAATCTTGTCTCCGATTCTGCCTCAAAGCCCAGATGAACAATGTCCGCTTCAGGAAGCAGCGCCAGAATTATCTCTAATGCCTCTGCAGGCGCATGCAATTGCTGACAAAGTGCGTGCAGTGTATTTTCCGGATTCTTTCCCAGGGATGCTTTATGCACAGTCATCAGGAATCGGTCGTCCAGCATCTGACGCTCACAAAACTTTACCGAACGCTCAAAGCCATAAGGGGCTTCAAGCGCCTCAGCAAAGGTCGCCAATACAGCCGATTCCGGGTACTGCATCAGTCTGCCTGTCCCGCTACGGCCAGGGTCGTAGTACGGCTATAAGCTGAAAGATGGGCTGACCCCGTCTTTTCATCTGCCAACAAACCGTTCACTTGGGTCAGGTCTGCTTCAGAGAGAACGCCCACAGCACGCTTGAGCCGCAGCGTATTCAGAATGTAGCCATAGCGGGCCCTGGCGTATTCACTCCGGGCAAAGAACAGATCCCGTTCCGCATCCAGCACTGACAAACTGGTGGTCAAACCGGATGAGAAGCCCACGCGCTTGGCCTCAACAGCCAGCTCATAGGACTCTACAGACTTGGCCAGGGATTCTACCTTGGCAATATCCGTGATAATGCCGTCGTAGGCTGACAACGTCTGACGCTTAACCGCCCGCTGTTCCAACTCCAGTTCCTGCATTGTCCGACTCAGCAGGTCCGTCGCTGCCCGCACCCGGGATGACACCAGACCACCCGAGTAAATCGGAATATTCAATGATACTGTCGCGGCGGTCGTCGTTACTTCACTACCACCACCATAGAGTGAACCCTGGGTATCGTTATTGTTGTAACTGATATCAAGATCCAGCGTCGGGTAATGGCCACCTTTCAGGCTTTTGACCTCTTCCCTGGCAGCTTCTACGGCATTGGTCCGTATCTTCAGCTCGGGGTTATATTCCAGCGCAGTTCCCAACCATTCATCGGTACTAGCAGGATCCGGTGAAGCCATCGGCACGGCGGCTTTCAACAGCGCCAGCGATGCGGGCGTCGTGCCGGTCAATTCGCTGACCATTTCCAGGCTGTCTTTGAGACGCATGCGAATTTCCAGCGCACGCGCTTTGGTCTGGAGGTAACGGGCCTGGGCATCAAGGAAGTCTGTCTCACGAGCCAGGCCGTCTTTGCGTTTGGCTTCGATCAGCTCAAAATGCTGTTTGACCGCTTTTTCTTCCGCCGCGATATAGGTGTTTTCTTCATGCACGGCGAGCGCGGCAAAATAAGCCTCAGCGGTTCTTAGCAGAAGATCCTGTTCAAGCGCCGCCAACTCGCCTTGGTATCGCTCACTTAAAGCTTCCGCCTGACGCAGTCTGGCCCAGTTGGTATAGCTATAAATGGACTGTGAGATGGAGAGGGTATAATCATCGATCGGATAACTGGTAGAGCCAAAACCAAAGACATCGTTATCCGAGCTTTTGATATCCTGCTTGTTTTCCGTGCGGAACATGTTAAACGATACAGTAGGCAAGAGGCTCGAACGTGCTTGGATGTAACCTTCCACATCCGCACTGAACTGATGGATACCTGCAAGGTAAGTGGGATCGTTACTCAACGCCTGCTGATAGATATCGGACAGATCTTCAGCCTGAGCGAAGCCTGCACTCGCCAGCAACAGACCTGCAACCTGTATCGCACGCGTTTTCCTGCGCCATCTGGCATTGTTCATTGCGCCCATCGCTCCCTTTGCCGGCGGCAAAATCGTTATTATTCTTGTGACACTGTTATCAATTTTCGACAATTCTACGCGCTATTGATTTTAGGGCGCAAATCTATTTCGTTTTACCCTTCACAAAGAAAGGTTAAATAAGCACCTGACTATCTTAACCTTTTATGGTGCTTTTACAGGTTGGCGGATGAAAAGTGAGGGATTGCAACAGAAATAGCCTTTAGAAGACGATTGATTTGTATAGATCAAAACTTCTGAAGGATCAGACATGTCGGCAAC
>MUIA01000207.1 GCA_002084115.1 Oceanospirillales bacterium LUC14_002_19_P2
AAATCGAATTGTGGAGTTCGGCAGAGGTCAATTTTTTGCTTTGTTGTCATTGGTCGTTACGGGCTATCTGCAGCTGTGTGTATATTACCCGTTGATACTGGTTTCGCGACAGCCTCTATAGCGTTTTTACGGCTGCACGCTGAAAGACGTTATATCAAGTCGTTTTCAGCAGAGAGTTTCATCAATGACATATTCGAAGGAGTTTGTCGGAGAGTTTATTGGCACATTTATTATCGTCTTTTTGGGTTGCGGCTCAGTCGCGGTAACGGTTCTGTTTTCTGCTCATGTGGGACTTTTTCAGGTGGCGATCATCTGGGGGCTGGCGGTGACGCTTGCTATTTATGCGACCCGCCGACTTTCCTGTGCCCATCTTAATCCTGCGGTCAGTATTGCCATGGTTGTCAGTCGAAGAATGCATGCTGCTTTGCTTCTCTGGTATCTTGGCGCGCAGTTTTCTGGTGCACTGGTTGCGGCAATATGCCTGTATTGGTTGTTTTACAGTTCTATCATCCAGTTTGAGGCAGCCCATGAGATCGTGCGTGGTACCGATGCCTCTGTTGCAAGCGCTATGATATTTGGGGAGTTTTATCCCAATCCCATGGCTGGAAATGTGGCATCGGTATCCACCATCAATGCGTTATTTGCAGAAGGCATAGGAACATTTGGCCTTGTTTTTATGATTCTTGCCCTGACGGAAGGCTGTAATACGGGAAGGCCTGATAAAACGCTGGCTCCCTTTTTTATCGGTTTGACTGTTACAGCCATCATCTCGATTCTCGGACCGCTAACACAGGCGGGACTTAACCCGGCCAGAGATTTTTCGCCTCGGCTGCTGAGCATGCTCAGTGGTTGGGGAAAGGCCGCGCTTCCCGATGATCATTTTGGTTTTCTTACTGTCTATGTTCTTGGACCTGTTATTGGTGGTGTTTTGGCGGGGTTGCTGTTTACCGGTGTGGTAGAACCTTTGATGAATAGTGCTGGTGGCCACTATTGTGGTGAGAGCAGTCAAAGCGCACTGAATGATGACCATGACGAAAACCGGGCTCGTCGTCATGAAGTCCCATGACTTGGTCCATTGATGCGAGCATGTTAAATATCAAATTCAATGCGACTTTTCTGGTGTTCAAGTGTGCGTTAACTACGTGCTTTATTGATCTGTATACACAAAGTGGTTTTTTTTCGTGATAGAGTGGCCTTCTCTTTTTGTCAGTATCCGGAAACGCGTAAATGGTTGACCAACCGGAAAAGAAAGACGATTCGGTCGTCGATGTCATGCTGCCGGTAGACGAGCATGTCGAAGAAGTGGCGGAAGACGGACAACAGGTCCGCCGCAAAGGGATTTATCTATTACCCAACCTGTTCACGACAGGTGCGCTGTTCTGTGGTTTTTATGCGGTTGTCAGTGCGATGTCCGGCGCGTTCAGCGCTGCGGCCATTGCCATCTTTGTCGCCATGATCCTGGATGGGCTGGACGGTCGCGTTGCCCGCCTCATCAATGCCCAGAGCAAGTTTGGCGCAGAGTATGACAGCCTCTCTGATATGGTGTCCTTCGGTGTTGCGCCGGCGCTGGTATCCTTCAGCTGGGCGCTTCAGGATCTGGGCAAATTTGGTTGGATGGTTGCATTCATCTATGCCGCCTGCGCAGCCCTGCGACTGGCTCGCTTCAATACCCAGGTTGAAACCGCAGACAAGCGATTCTTTACCGGGTTGCCCAGTCCGTCAGCCGCTGCGGTGGTTGCGGGTATGGTTTGGGCCTTCAGTGACTATGGTGTTGATGGTTCCAATGTGGCGATTGCCATTCTGGCTGCGCTGATTACTGGCCTGTCCGGCATCATGATGATCAGCAATTTCCGCTATAACAGCTTCAAGCAGCTGGATTTCAAAGGACGTGTGCCGTTCTTCTTTATTCTGGTTGTGGTGCTGTGCTTCGCGGTGGTCTTTACTGATCCACCCCGTGTCTTGCTGTTTATCTTCCTGGCTTACGCCTGCTCTGGTCCGATTATGTCAGTCATGAACATTGGTGGCTTTGGGGTGAAGAAGAAGGAAGAGCCTAACCACTAAGGAAATTTGGATTAACTGAATCCAAATCACATAAAAAAGCGTTATTGTTTAAAGCAATAACGCTTTTTTTCGTTAGGGGGCAAGAATAATGCTGATAAAGAAGCCTGAGCCCATTGCCAGCAGCGAGATTACACCCGAGTCGATATACGCTGATCGGCGGTCATTTATCAGGAAAGCTGGACAACTCGCATTGTTAACGATGGGAGGTGGCTTTCTGGCAGGCTGTGATGCGTCAGAGCCTTCAGCCCAAAAATCTTCACAACAGCCATTGCCTTCTGACCCTTCAAATTATCAGGGTATTCGTGATTATCCTGCACCTGACTGGCTGCGGGAAAAGGTATCAGGCTATCAATCTTCCGATTTCATGACAGACGAAGCACTGACGCCATATACCGATGTCGCTCGCTATAACAACTTTTACGAATTCGGAACAGGTAAGGAAGATCCCGCCAAATATGCCGGTGACTTTAAAACCGATCCCTGGTCTGTCGTCATAGAAGGTGAGGTTGAAAAGCCTGGCAGGTACACGCTGGAAGACATTATCAAACCCTTAACAATGGAGGAGAGAATTTACCGGCTTCGTTGTGTGGAAGCCTGGTCCATGGTGATTCCCTGGGTGGGGTTTCCTCTGGGAAAACTGCTGCAGCGATTCAATCCAACATCCCGGGCCAAGTTTGTTGAATTCACAACTTTGCATGATCCGGATCAGATGCCCGGTCAAAAATCCGCATTCAGCTATATCCAGTGGCCTTATGTGGAAGGGCTTCGCATGGATGAAGCCATGCATCCGTTGACATTGCTGGCTGTTGGTTTGTATGGAAAAACATTGCCTCCTCAGAATGGTGCGCCATTGCGGCTGGTGATTCCTTGGAAGTATGGCTTTAAAAGTATCAAGTCGATTGTGAAGATACGGCTGCTGGAAACCCAACCTAAAACCTCATGGCAGTCTATCGCGCCAAGTGAATATGGATTCTACGCCAACGTGAATCCGTCCGTGGATCATCCTCGTTGGAGTCAGGCGAATGAACGACGTTTGCCTACATCGCTGTTTAACCCAAATCGTATTGCAACCCAGATGTTCAATGGTTATGCCGAAGAGGTGGCGCATCTGTATCAGGGCATGGATCTAAAAAGGAGTTTCTGATGACAGTAAAAAGCTGGATCACTGTCAGCAAGATTCCTGTGTTTCTTTTATGCTTATGGCCGTTAGGCTGGGTGATAACTGCGGCCTATCAAAATACGCTTGGTCCTGACCCAGCCAAAGCGATTGTGCTTTTTTTGGGTGTTTGGGCATAACGTTTTCTGTGCATAACGTTGGCGGTCACACCGCTAAAGCGGGCTAAGTTACCCCTTGTGGTTGGTAGCACCAATGTCCAATGATTTTCTCGAACATGCGTGCAGTCGTCAGCCTATGACGCTCTGTTAGAGCGCGCCGCCAAGCGAGGTAATGAGTCATA
>MUIA01000071.1 GCA_002084115.1 Oceanospirillales bacterium LUC14_002_19_P2
AATATTCTCAAAACCTTCGGGTAACTGTGGTCGGCGAGACATCGTTTCAAAGAGAATTCGTTGATGATGCCTAAGGATAGCTGGCATCAGGCTTAGGACTTAGAAAATACGATTGGTATAATGTGGGTGTTGATGCTATGGCTTTCGGCAACGGAGAGCGAGCCGGGAATCACATCCAGGGGGGGATCAAAGAGCGGCGTGGCTTCGCTGTTATCCAGGTAATAAGCCCAGCTCAGTTGCCGGTAGGATCGATTGCTGTCACGGGTGTGTTCAGCTGATCCGGTTTGCTGATTGACCACCATGGACGGCAGGGATGCAGGGCAGGCGACCCCCATGTCCGGCGATTTGTCACAGCCCGTCAGCAGCACACTGATGATCCGCCACGGGACAACGGAGCTGCGCGGATTTTTATGGCGAAGGCGTATCATTCTCAACACGATAACCGGTACTCCTTCGTGGCGATGTCCGGCGCAGACAGGTCGGGTGCGTGATGGTGTGTGAACGAAAGCCGGATAATAGCGTCAAAGAGAAGTGAAACAGGGGTTTGCCGGGTGGTTCAGCCACACGGCTTTCTGTATTATACGCGCACCCTGAGTACCCGCGCAGACTATTTGCGGTACTTACCAACCTCTCCCGGATTTCGAGGGTTCGTCTGACCATGGAGATTCTACGCGGTAATCCCGCGCTTTCTTCTTTCCGTTCTGAGAGATTGCTGAAGGCGCTTCAGCAGCAGGTTACCGGTGTCACCGGTGTGTACGCTGACTTCATGCATTTTGCGCGACTGACCGCTCCGCTGACCAGCGAGGAGCAGGGTATCCTGCAACGGTTGCTGCGCTACGGTCCGGGCATTGAGGCCCGGGATCCTGTCGGACAACTCTTCCTCGTGGTGCCAAGGCCCGGCACGATTTCTCCCTGGTCCAGCAAAGCGACCGATATTGCCCATAACTGCGGCCTTGGCCAGGTCCAGCGTCTAGAAAGGGGCATTGCCTACTTTATCCAGACCGATGGGGAACCCGGTGCCGAAGCACTGGCAAGGATCGGCGACAGCCTGCATGATCCGATGACGGAGACCGTACTTCACAGTCTGGAGGCTGCCGAGTGTCTCTTCCGCGATGCCGAGCCACGGCCACTGACCTCAGTGGCCGTCATGGCTGAGGGACGCGCGGCGCTGGAACTGGCCAACACTGAATTAGGATTGGCGCTGGCTGAGGATGAAATTGACTACCTGGTGGACAATTTCACCCGTCTGCAACGGGATCCCACTGATGTTGAGCTGATGATGTTTGCCCAGGCCAACTCGGAACACTGCCGGCACAAGATTTTCAATGCTTCCTGGGACATAGACGGTGAAGCGCAGGATAAATCCCTGTTCGGCATGATCCGCAATACCTGGGAGATGCATTCCGATGGCGTGTTGTCTGCCTACGAGGACAACGCCGCTGTCATCACCGGTTCTCGCGCCGGCCGCTTTTTCCCCAACCCTGACTCCTGCGAATACGGCTTTCATGAGGAAGATGTCCATATCCTGATGAAAGTGGAAACCCACAACCATCCCACCGCCATTGCCCCTTATCCCGGCGCCTCTACCGGTTCCGGTGGTGAGATCCGTGATGAAGGCGCAACCGGTCGTGGTGCCAAGCCGAAGGCAGGCCTGACGGGTTTCTCTGTCTCTAACCTGCGGATTCCGGGTTATGAGCAGCACTGGGAAGGTGATTTCGGCAAGCCGGATCGTATTGTGTCCGCCCTGGATATCATGATTGAGGGCCCGCTGGGCGGCGCCAGTTTTAACAATGAATTCGGTCGTCCCAATCTCTGCGGGTATTTCCGGACCTATGAAGAACAGGTCAACGGCCCGGCTGGCGAAGAAGTCCGTGGTTACCACAAGCCGATCATGATTGCCGGTGGCTTGGGCAACATTCGCGCCGAGCATGTGCAGAAAGCCGAGTTTCAAGCGGGCGCAAAGTTGATCGTTTTGGGTGGCCCGGCCATGCAGATCGGTCTGGGTGGTGGTGCGGCGTCGTCCATGAGTACTGGTGAAGGTCAGGAAGACCTGGATTTTGCCTCTGTACAGCGGGAAAACCCCGAAATGGAGCGCCGTTGCCAGGAAGTCATCGACCGCTGCTGGCAGCTGGGTGACAAGAACCCGATTCGCTTTATTCACGATGTCGGCGCCGGAGGTCTGGCCAACGCGTTCCCTGAACTGGTGAGTGACGGTGGCCGCGGCGGCGATTTTGAGCTGCGCAACATCCCCAACGATGAACCCGGCATGTCGCCGCTGGCGGTCTGGTGTAATGAGTCCCAGGAACGCTATGTGATGGCCGTTGAACCGGAGGATATGGCGCGCTTTGAAGCGATCTGCCGTCGGGAACGTTGTCCTTTCGCGGTGGTGGGTACCGCCACTGATGAAGAACATCTGCGCCTGTCGGATAGCCATTTTGACAATAACCCGGTTGATATGCCGCTGGAAGTTCTGCTGGGCAAGGCGCCCCGTATGCACCGGTCGGTGGAACGCACCGATTTTGAGCGCAAGGCACTGAAGCTGGCTGGTATTGATTTGGCCGAAGCGACAGAGCGGGTACTCCGCCTGCCGACAGTCGCTGGCAAGAGCTTCCTGATTACCATCGGCGACCGTTCAATCACCGGTCTGGTCAGCCGTGACCAGATGGTGGGACCCTGGCAGGTGCCGGTGGCGGATTGCGCGGTGACTGCCACCAGTTTCGATGTCTACTCCGGTGAAGCCATGTCCATGGGCGAGCGTACGCCGGTGGCACTGCTGGATGGTCCCGCATCCGGCCGGATGGCGATTGGTGAGGCTATCACCAATATTGCCAGTGCCAAGGTTGGCAGTCTGTCCGATATTCGTCTGTCGGCCAACTGGATGTCTGCGGCGTCTCATCCCGGTGAAGGAGAGCGTCTGTACGATACAGTGAAAGCCGTCGGTATGGAGTTGTGTCCTGAACTGGGTATCACCATTCCCGTCGGTAAGGACTCCATGTCCATGCGAACCGCTTGGAATGAGGATGGCACTGAGAAGTCTGTTACGTCACCGCTGTCTCTGATAATTTCTGCGTTCGCGCCGGTGCAGGATATTCGCAAGACCGTTACGCCGCAGTTGCGGACGGATCTGGGCGACACGGAACTGGTGCTGATCGACCTGGGGCGTGGCCGGAATCGCCTGGGTGGTTCTGCGTTGGCACAGGTTTATCGTCAGTTGGGTGATGTGCCGGCTGATCTGGACAGCCCGGAAGACCTGAAAGCATTCTTTAATGCGATCCAGCAGTTGATGGATGAGCAGAAGCTTGTTGCTTACCACGACCGTTCAGACGGTGGCCTGCTGACTACGCTGCTGGAAATGGCTTTTGCCGGTCATACCGGTATCCGGGTTGAGCTGGATAAGCTGGCGGAAACTCCGTCTGATCTGCTGCCGGCGCTGTTCAACGAAGAGTTGGGTGCCGTGGTTCAGGTGCGCCGTGAGGACAAGGGCTATGTAATGGATTGCCTGGCCGAGTACGGTCTGTCAGGCTGTGTCCACAGTATCGGCACACTGGCGGATGAGCAGAATGTCGAGTTCGTCTTCCGTGGGCATGACGTGTTGACCGGCAACCGGATTCGTTACCACCGGATCTGGTCTGAAACCAGCTATCGGATACAGGCATTGCGCGACAACGCCGAGTGTGCCCGGCAGGAGTTCGACAACCTGCTGGATGACCGGGATCCCGGCCTGCATGCCGTGGTTGCCTGGGACCATAACCGGGATATCGCTGCGCCCTACATTGCCCGAGGTGCCAAGCCCCGGATCGCGATACTGCGGGAACAGGGCGTGAACGGACAGGTCGAAATGGCGGCAGCGTTTGACCGTGCCGGTTTTGCGGCGGTTGACGTGCACATGAGCGATCTCATGAGCGGTGACCGTTCGCTGGCGGATTTCACCGGCCTGGCTGCCTGTGGTGGTTTCTCTTATGGGGATGTACTCGGTGCGGGTGAAGGCTGGGCGAAGTCCATTCTGTTCAACAGCCGCACACGGGAGCAGTTTGCCGCCTTCTTTGATCGCCGGGATACTTTCACGCTGGGTGTTTGTAACGGCTGTCAGATGTTGTCCAACCTGCGGGAGTTGATTCCCGGTGCATCGTTGTGGCCGCATTTTGTTCGTAACCGTTCCGAGCAGTTTGAAGCGAGGGTGGCCATGGTACAGATTGAGAAGAGTCCTTCGATCTTCCTGTCTGGCATGGTGGGAGATCGTTTGCCGATCGCCATTGCCCACGGTGAAGGGCATGCGGAGTTTGCCAATGCGGATGCCCAGCGTCGTTCCAGCGGCAGCGGCCTGGTCGCTTTGCGCTATGTCGACAACCATGGTCAGGTGACGGAGCGTTATCCGTTCAACCCGAATGGCTCTCCGGAAGGTATTACTGGCCTGACCACGGATGATGGCCGTGTCACGATCATGATGCCTCATCCTGAGCGGGTTTTCCGGGCGGTTCAGAATTCCTGGAGCCCTGACGGCTGGGAAGAAGATGCTCCCTGGATGCGGATGTTCCGTAATGCCCGGGTCTGGGTTAACTGATACTGAGTGAAAACTGAAAACCCCGCGAAAGCGGGGTTTTTTATGGTGTGACAGCTGTTGGTGGTTATACCGGAGGCACCAGGGGACGATTGGGATTGTCCACCGCATTGACCATGGGACGGAAGGGTTCTGGCTGCTGAGTCGGTAGATCTTGTTCGGGTGCAGGATGGCCGGCTGTTTTCTCGGCCAGTGCTTTTTGTAATATTTTTTCCTGTTTTTTTGACAGCGGTTTGCCCCGTTGGATCAACTCAAAAACTGGATCCAGGTAGGCGCTTACCGATCGGGCAATACGATAACCCGGCATGGCCGTATTTTTTGTTTGAATTGTGGTGTGGCCTCCATTAACCGCCATTTGTTGTAGTAATGCTGCGAAATCAGGACTTTCTGTCATGATATGTCGCCGGGTGAACTCTGCATTAGTGGCGTCTTCCCGGCAGGCTTCCAGGTAGCAGAGCTGGGTATGGTCATGGGCTTTTTTCAGCCCGGTTCTGTCCTTGTCGCTCTTGCAGCCTTCCATGACCGGCATATCGATACTGTTAAGCAGGGCATTCAGTGTTCGGCTATACAGAAAAGGGTCTTTTTGGGCACAGTGTCGCATTCCGGTGCGCGTCAGTTCACGCATGTGTTCGGCCAGTAACTGGATCTTTTTTTGGGTTTCGGGGGGGTGCTGGTGAAGTCGTTGACCAATAAAGCCTTCTACAGGCTTACCCGGAGACAGGCTGCCAATCAGTCGGCTGAGTGCTTTACGGTTATGTTTTTCTGCAGCTTTCCATGTGTTGCCGGTGAGCGCGATGAATCTGTTGTGGGCGATCAGGTTGCAGGGGCAGATAAACATAAAGGGTTCAACATTGAGGTTGACCTTATGGGGGATGCCGGCACTTGAGTAAACGGTGAGAGATGTTGTTTTATGCTGCCAGTACTTTTTCATGCTTTTCCAGGTTTCGAGACCCCATTTTCGCTCATCATCCATAATTTCTTGAAGTGTTTTTATAGGGATGTGCTTGCCAAAGCTACGTAAAACATCCGGGCTCATGAGGTTGACGTAACAAACCGGCATATTGATGACAGCATCCGGATTATCCATGGCATTTGCCAGTTCTTCGGTACCAGCCTTGTGTTGTAGCAGCATGGCCGTCAGTGCTTCATTGAGTCGTCGCTGGATAATGGTTTCACGTTTCTCGGCTTGATGAGCATAGGGGAAGAGACAGCCTATTCTGACAGATTGATCCAGCGTTTTTCCGTTCATGGACAAGCTTGAGGTGTAAAGGTTCACCGCTGAGTCGCTGTCACGTCGCATGGACGGACTCATACGACCATGGTAGCTGTGCTCAAAGGGGTCTCTGTCACCCGGTGGTTCACCGGGGTGATGGTAGCGTAGCTGAGCGGCGGGGCAGTAGGTGGTTTCTGAGTGATGGAGAGCTCCATTGATTCGAAAAGCCTGTCGTTTTGAGAAGGCCCTGCTGGATTCACTCAGTTCTTCTGTCAATATGGTGTTGAATGTGTTGCGCAGGCCGGCTTCTTCGAGAGATTCTATAATTTTTGCATTACAATTTGCGACCTGTTGCACCATATCAGGTATGAACTTTCCCTGTTGATTAATCAATTCTTGATGATCTATATAGAGCCTGATTAATGCCTTTCTCGCTTTCTTTGCCTGTGGTGTCATTGAATTGCCCAGAGTTTTCAAGGCCGCCTGGTACTGTGTTTCCAGGCAATGTTTGAATGTTTCAGGCGTTCTGAAATCATTGTTTTTCAGTATGGTGAAGAGCTGCTCCTGTTCTGCACAGGTTTGAAGCATCTTTGTGAGATCCTGATTTAGGCAATGGCGTAGTTCGTCCGATAGGCTTTGGGTTTTATTTAATCGTTTCTTAAAGGCATTCAGCGCATTTTTCAGGTGTTCAGGCTGTCTGTCGCCCCCGCCATTCAGCGTTTCGTAGGGTGATAAGCAGGCCATGTTACTGACTTGTGTAGCAAGACTACCTGCCTGCCTGACAAGGCTGATTGCCAGAGGTGTGAGTCCGGCACTTTCCAGTAGTTGTTGAAGGGGTTCTGCCAGTAATGACTGGGAGCGGTTTTCGCGATTGGTCAAGTGCTCAATCGTATGTTGCAAGCTTTTTTGAAACAGTGAAATATGTTGTTTCAAATACTGGGTCAGCAGCAGTTGTGCTTCCTTGTGGTTTTTGGGGGAGATCTGGTTATTGGCGAGATGTTTGAGAAACGATTGCCTCAACCAGGCTTGTTCGGCTGTCGGTATGCGGTTCAGTGATGGCGACAGGTTGTAACGGCTCCAGACCGTTTTCAGAAAATGCTGCCAGGGTTGACCGGTTATTCGTTTGAGCTGTTTGTCCTGTATGGGTTGAGGCGCTGCTGTCGGAGAAGCAGAAATCAGTGGGTTGTTCTGATTGGAAGGAGTGGGCGCCTTTGCTGGTTCCTTATTGTCAGCGGCTTGGGTGTGTTGTGTGAATAGCTGGTGAAGCTGTTTGGCTGCAGGATTGATTGTCTGGCGAGTGTTTTCAGTTATATGAAGTGCTCTTTGGTGGAGTGGTATTGTTCTGACGAGCGATGTAGGAGTTTCCTCACCATGTGTTTTTATTTTTTTGACAAACAGTTCATCACCTTGCGCTTTTTTTGAGGTTCTCCTGGAACGGGTAGTGCCTTCTGGCTGAGGCGTACTGGCGGATACTTCCGAAGCCCGGCTCGCTCCCGCAGGTAATTTACTGGAAATGTTGGGTGTTGGTGAGTCCATGCAAGTTTTTCCCTTCCTCTTTTAAGTATAGATGTTGATAGATTAAGGAAGGGTAGGCAGGGGGGGCTGTTTTTGTCGGTATGGAATTAGGAAGCGAGTATAAATAACAAATGGTTTGATTGGGGGGCCCGAACGGTATATCCAGTAGGTATGTCCGGGCGGTGGCTGTTGCTGGCTTATTGTATGGTATTAACCAGCAGCAGAATGCTGATTGCGAGTGTCTCTAGTGAGAGGCTCAACAGGCAACATTCCTTGAAGGTCAATCTGTCATCCATGGGGTTTCCTCGGTAATGGTCAGTCAGTTATGCGTTGGTTGGCAAGTACCTTTGTGGAGTTATGAATCTTGCCGGCTAAGTTACCCCTGATGGTTGGTTGACCTATACTCCCTGAACCATCCGGCTATCAGGGGATGACTGTTATGAATTTCAGGCTCTTTCAAAATTTCATTGATGCGATTTCGTTATTAACT
>MUIA01000167.1 GCA_002084115.1 Oceanospirillales bacterium LUC14_002_19_P2
AACCGGTTGCGGTTGTTTTGCCAAAAGAGGACAGAAGGTAGTCAGAGTACAGCTCAATCAGATCGTGTTTCATACCGGCAATAATGCCGTATTTTCAGTCTTGTGCGTAACTTGAGTTCTTCATTTATCTTCACATAGCTCACTAAAAAACAAATATAATTATTAAAAACCCCATTCAACTCAGCTGAGTTTATATATATTTTCAGACCACCTAAACGCATAAAAAATAACTTCAAGTAGCTTACACAAAGATATAGATTATTTTTTCTGAGACACTAAACCTATACACTATTATTTTCCGGCTTTAATAGAAAAATCATCCACCCCATTTTCTTCATAAGCTTTAATATAAGCATTCACACAGCGACAACAAAAGACGACACCAATAAACTGTATAATGAATATTGACCATGAAAAGAGATAAAGACTGTCTAAAAAACCAATCTCCAAGTAGCTAGAAGCCGTAACAATCAACATAGCAACTAGCAAAATAGTTCCATACACCATCAAGTGATAATGTTGGCGATTAAGAATAAAAAACACATGTGACAGGGTTTCATACATTATACTCATTGCCACAGAGGGGATCATCGCCATGGCAATATCTATCGCATCAATCCATACATCCGAAAATAACAACTGCATAACCGGCCTAACAAAAAAGTAGCTTCCAACGATATACAACATCATTACAACAAACAACAGCATCAACACACTCTTGAAAATCAACAAAAACTTCTCTTTCTGATAAAATACAGCAATCGCCTCACGTCGAAATACAACGCCCAAACTTGTTGAAAGAAGCGTCAACGGAAAAAAAAGCAATTTACTTGCAACCATATAAAGACCAGCCGCATGATTTCCATAGAATAACGGTATTAACAAAGGCATTACAAACCTTGTGATATCACATAACAGATCGGCGGGTAACTGATAGTAAAGCAACCTTCTATGTTTGTGAAAAAATGATCGACACAGACCGTAATTAATTACAACAGCATTCTTACCTTTTCCTACCACAAGACAAAATAAAAATAGCACAACAAACAACACCCAACTTACCGCATGCAAATCAAATATCGGCACATGGATTTCAAATAGCACCGAATACGCTAGCACAATCAAAAAAAACAGGGCTGGCACTATTCTTATAATTGACAACGTCAAATAACGACGTTGAACACTCAAGTAATGACCAATTGCTACAAGATGCCAGAAAGCGCCTAAAAACAGAATATAGAGAAAATCGCTACTGGACCGCTGAGAAAATAGCAACATTAAACAAAATAGAAAAAACAAACTCGTTAAAGCGATTCGATTGCATATGCGAGATGCTAAAAGTGCATCCTCCTCTCTTTCCTTAAGAATCCCTAGCTCCAGTCTGAAACAAAGCAAGCAGGCTAGCAAATAGCCCGATGAGAAAAGAAAATTATACTCCCCAACCTCTTCAGGCCCATACCCCATTGCAATGAGTGGTAGCGCGAGCAACATAATCAGCTGCCCTGCCACTGTGCCACCTGCAGTCATCGCAACAGGCTTTAGAAGTCGAATAAGTTTCAAAAACGTCAACCTGAAAAATATCAGGCACGCTACCGCCCGTCGGCTCATGCATATGCCGAAACAGCATCGGTCTGGTAGCGATCCAGTGGTCTCTGATAGACAGTTCTCTTCGACACCCGGACACCCTGAACAGATGCTGCTATCGCGTTCTACATTCAAAAACGAAATCTATTAATTAAGTGATAGACAAAAATTCAAAAACTGACAGCCATAGCCTGATTCACTGCAAAAAAATGATTCCCTTGATTGTCAGCCCGACATCAGCTTTTCAGACTAAGCTTCACGGCTCACTGCATTCCATGCGAGTAAGCACCATGCTATCGAGCCATAAATTCGCCTTATTAACGAAATCCACTGTCGCTCTTTCCTTTGGCCTGTATGCATTACTGGCAGGCATCAGCAACTTGCTGGATTTTGATTCAAATTACCATTTTGTTCGCCATGTTCTGGCTATGGATACAATGAAGCCTTTCTTTTCGCAGGTGTTGATTGATGCAAGGGCCATCCACTCAACCAGCTTACACCTGGCGGCTTATTATTCGATTATTGCCACAGAGATTTTGTCTGGAATACTCTGCCTCTCTGGTGCCATAACCATGTTCAACAGTATTGTCTCTCAAAAAAAATTTGAGCTGGCAAAAACACTCTACAACGCGGGTTCTTGTCTAGCCTTGGCGCTTTGGTACCTGGGATTCTGCGTCATCGGCGGGGAATGGTTTGCCATGTGGGCGAATGAATGGAACGGGTTGACGAAAGCCTAAACGATCAGCACGTTCCTGCTGGCATCATTGATTTGGATTAACCAGCAATAGCCATGAAATAACCATTTATTGCTATTTCTAACCTTTATCAGGCTTTCCATTTGATGCCACAGCCGATACTGGGTTTCTGGGTCATGCTGACCTGTTCTTTATTCACCAGCGCATCCATGGCACCACGCAAATCAGCACCAGTGACCGGCTTGTTATTTGAGGGACGGGAATCATCAAACTGTCCCCGGTAGACACAGGCGAGTGAGCGGTCGAACAGGAAAAAATCCGGTGTACACGTCGCGCCATAGGCTTTGGCAACGGCCTGTGATTCATCATAGAGGTAAGGAAACACCAAACCCAAGGATTCCGCCATGGCCTTCATTTGTTCAGGGCTGTCTTCCGGATATTGAGTGACATCATTGGCACTGATCGCCACAATACCTCGCCCCGCGTTAATCCTGTCCCAAGCGCGCCAACGCCGGGTATAAATGTTTAACAAAAGGACAGTGATTACAGATGAACATCACCAGTGTCCCTTTTTTACCTTTAGTATCAGCCAGCGATAAGGTTCGTCCTGATACCGTATCTGGCAGCTTAAACGCAGGCGCTATTTTGCCCAGGGGCATCATTCCGGATTCAGTCAACGCCATGCCCGTCCTCCTCTTTTCAGGTCTTCCATAAGACACTATAGAGCAGTTTACTTCGCTGCAGAGTGACAGAAAAAACGTGTTCATTTGCAGTAATGACTCTTGCAGCCAACCATTACCGGCATGATTCACAGCGCAATTCTGCTAATATCGCGGGTTTGGTTTTACTGGTCGTTAGCGCGTTTCAACCCGTCGCTATCGACATTCGTTATGGCAAGGCACAAGCGTCATGAAAAATGCAGTCGTTATCTATTCCGGCGGGATGGATTCCTTTACCGTCCTCCACAAGGCCTTACGGGAGGGGTATGAAGTCCACGCTCTCTCATTTGACTACGGACAGCGCCATAAAAAAGAACTGGATTTCGCCAAAGCCGTCTGCGAACAGCTGCAGATCAGCCATAAAATCGTCGATATCACCGCGATCAACCAACTGTTGCAAGGATCATCCCTGACCTCAGACATAGCCATTCCCGAAGGGGAATATTCCGTAGAGAATATGAAATCAACCGTGGTGCCAAACAGGAACATGATCCTGCTGTCCCTGGCCACTGGTTACGCTATTTCCCTTCATGCTGGCGCGGTATTCTACGGTGCACACCATGATGATTCCGCCGTGTATCCGGATTGTCGCCCTGAGTTTGTCCATGCGGTCAACGAAGTCACCAAAATCGCCGATTGGTATCCGGTCGAGATCGTTGCCCCCTACCTCAATGCCAGCAAGGGTGACATTCTCAAAGACGGCCTGGCTATGGGTCTGGAATATAGCCAGACCTGGACCTGCTATAACGGACGCGAACAGGCCTGTGGTCTCTGCGGCGCCTGTCACTCCCGCCTCAAAGCCTTTGAGGCTCATGGCCAAACGGACCCACTGACCTACGAAACACTCTGATGTATACCGTCAAGGAAATCTTTTATACCCTGCAGGGTGAAGGTGCCCATACCGGTCGACCTGCCATATTCTGTCGATTCAGTGGCTGCAACCTCTGGAGCGGGCTGGAAAAGCATCGTGCCAGCGCCATCTGCAATTTCTGCGACACCGATTTCCGCGGCACTGATGGGCCTGGCGGTGGTCGTTTTGAAACGGCAGAACAACTCGTCGACACACTGCTCTCATACTGGCCAGAAGGTCTGAACATTAGCCCTTTTGTTCTCTGCACAGGCGGCGAGCCATTGCTGCAACTGGATCAGTCTCTGGTCGATGCCATGCATGAAAGGGGCATTGAAATCGCACTGGAAACCAACGGTACCCTGACGCCTCCAAAGGGAATTGACTGGATCTGCGTTAGTCCCAAAGGCAAAGCAGAGGTGGTGATAACCGAGTGTGATGAACTCAAGCTCGTCTATCCGCAGCAGGATGCCATGCCGGAACGCTTTGCTCATATCCGTGCACGGTACTATTACCTGACCCCCGTTGCCGACCCGCATATTGACAACGATGCACGACTTTATCGGGACGCGGTTACCGCAGAAACAATTGCTTATTGTCTGGCCCATCCCCAGTGGCGCCTCAATCTGCAAAGCCACAAAGTCATCAATATCGCCTGACCCCCCGTCCGGCCTGATGGCGCAAAATCGGCGCAATCAGGCCATTGTTATCCTGCCAAAGTGTCGTTAGCATGGATGCTGTGCATCCGGCGTATTCATGGCGAGATATAACAATAATAATGTCAGTCCGCGCAGTCATACTACTCATGCTGATTCTGGGTATTGTCACGAGTTCTGCCCAGGCAAGGATCGAAGACAGGATCCTTCGGGTTGCTCTGCTACCCGACAACCACCTCCCTTATTACTCCGCCATGGAGAACCGGGATGGCATTGTCCGGGAACTGCTGGAACTGATTCGCTCCCGGGCCGATATCAGCTTCGAATCCCATTACTACCCCAGAAACCGATTACTGAAAAAGCTAGATACCGGTGACCTTGACCTGATCCCCTTGACATCGAGTCATTGGCACGAGGAAAAGCAAAACGTCTATTTCACACGCCCTTTTGCAGAGCACTGTAATGTACTGCTTTTTAGAAAAGGCCAGAGCCTGCCGGTTTATCACCCCCGAGACCTCTATGGTCAGGTTGTCGGTACCGTTCGAGACTACGGTTACCAAGAGCTCGACGACTATTTCAGAACGGGGCTGATTACACGCATTAACCTCAGAAATGAGCAGCAGGTCTTTGACATGCTGGTCAAACGCCGTTATGACGTTGCCATTGCCGGTGAAACCCAGGCTCGCTACCTGATCAACCACTATTATCAAGACACCATTGAAACCGGCCCTACGATCGACTGCGTCCCGGTTTCCATGATGTTCAGAGCCCAGAAAGAAGCCTCTGGCAAACTGGTCGACAGAATCCTCCAGCAACTGATGACGGAAGGGGAAATCCAGCGTTTGCTGCGCATCTGGCGCTAACCCGCCCACAGGCTTGCAGCCATGCAAACCTTGCCGGAGAATGGCGACATTCACCGATGATTTCCCGGAGCCTCCGTGTTCACCGTCTACCAATCCAACCAGCTCGACATCCTCAAGGAACTGCTGGTCGATAGAATCCGTCGCGAGCCTTTAGCGGATCCCTTTACCGACGAGCAGATACTGGTCCAGAGTCCTGGCATGGCCCAATGGCTACGCCTGGAATTAGCATCATCATTGGGAATCGCCGCCGGTATTGAGTTTCCACTGCCTGCATCATTTATCTGGAAGATGTTCACCCAGGTGTTGGAGGGTATTCCCAAGCGTTCGGCGTTTAATAAAGAGGCCATGGCCTGGAAGATCATCACATTGCTACCAGAGCATCTGGACCAGCCGGATTTCGCGCCACTCCAGCAGTACCTGCGCGATGATGAATCAGGACTACGCCGCTACCAGCTGGCAGAAAAGATTGCCGATATCTATGACCAATATCTGGTCTACCGGCCAGACTGGATCAGTGCCTGGGAACAGGGTGACGACCTTGCTTCGATCACCGACGCCCAACCCTGGCAACCCGCACTATGGCGATCACTCGTAGAAAAGACGGAAGCATTGGGACAACCGGCCTGGCATCGGGCCAATCTTTACCGCGAATTCATCCAAGCCCTGAATCAGGTTGATCAGAAACCCGCTGGCCTTCCCGACCGAGTGTTTGTGTTTGGCATATCTGCATTACCTCCCCATTATGTCGAAGCCCTGGTCGCACTGGGCCAGCATTGCGATGTCCATCTGATGGTGACGAATCCCTGCCAATACTTTTGGGGAGACATTCGTGATCCGAAGTACCTGGCACGGCTTAATGCCCAGCGTTTCAATCGGGACGGAATGACACCCGAAAACTGCGATACCTTCAGCAATCCCCTGCTGGCCTCCATGGGCAAACTGGGGCGTGATTATCTCTACCAGTTACAGGAACTGCCAGCGACCGAAATTGACGCCTTTGCAGAGTCCGATGACCTTACTCTGCTCCACACCCTGCAGGCCGATATACTGAACCTCCGGGACCGAGGTGAACAAACCCAGTGCACAATGCCCGTTGCAGCGATTGAACCGGACGATCATTCGTTCATGATTCACGCCTGTTACAGCGCCCTTCGAGAAGTCGAGGTATTACATGACCAGCTACTGGCACAGTTCCAGTCCGATCCAACTCTGACACCACGCGATATTGTCGTCATGGTGCCCGATATCGACCGGTACAGTCCGTTCATTCAGGCCGTATTTGGCAGCGCCCCCGGCGAACGTTATATCCACTGGGCACTCTCAGACCGAAGCGCCAAAGCCGAACACCCATTGCTGAATGCTCTGATGCAGCTCCTGACCCTCAATCAGAGTCGCTGTTCAGCACCAGAGTTGATGGAAATTCTGGAAACACCGGCGGTCATGCGCCGTTTCAGCCTGGATACCAGGGGCTATGAAACCCTGCGCCACTGGGTTGAGGAATCCGGCATCCGTTGGGGACTCGATACCCAACACCAGACTGGGCTAACCCTGCCTGATCGTCACGAGAACACCTGGCTGTTCGGCCTGCAGCGGATGTTGCTGGGCTATGCCATGCCAGAGTCCGACGGACTCTATGGCAATATCCTGCCCTATGAGTCGATTCAGGGGCTGGACGCCGCCCTGTGCGGGCAGCTGGCCGACTATATCGAAACCATCCGCCAACTGGCTGAGGATATTGAGCGTCCACGTTCCGTAGATGACTGGATACAATCCCTCAACAGCCTGCTGGATCAATTCTTTGAGCCGGACCTGGATGATGAACGCCCACTCCAGCTGGTCCGCACCAGCCTGGAAAACCTGCGTCAGCAACTGCTTGATGCCGGATATTGCGATGAACTCAGCCGCGACATCCTGGTGGATTACCTGGCGGCGAAACTGGACAGTGAACGGGGCAGCCAGCGGTTCCTGGCCGGACAGGTCAATTTCTGCACCCTGATGCCCATGCGCTCAATTCCCTTCAAGGTAGTCTGCCTGCTGGGCATGAATGACGGTGTGTATCCACGCAGCATCGCACCGGCGGGGTTTGATCTGATCGCTCGCCATCCACGCCGGGGTGACCGTTCCCGCCGTGATGATGACCGCTACCTGTTCCTGGAAGCCCTGTTATCCGCCGGTGAACGTTTCTATATCAGCTATGTGGGCCGAAGCATTACCGATAACAGTGAGCGCATTCCTTCTGTGCTGGTCACAGAATTGCTGAATTACTGCGAACAGGCCTTCACACTCAAGGTACGACCAGACGACAACATCACACAATGGCTGATTACTGAACATCCGCTCCAACCGTTCAGCCAGGATTATTTCAAACCGTCAGCCGCTTATGACCACAAGGCATTGTTCAGCTTTGCCTGTGAATGGCTGCCGGCCGCAAAAGGCGAAGGAGAATCCACCCAGCCTTTCCATACCGCCCCGCTGCCCGCTGAGCCTGCGCCAGCCACCATTGAATTGACTGAGTTGTTGCGATTTTACCGAAATCCGTGTCAGTACTTCTGCAACCGTCGACTCAAGGTCTGGTTTAATGAGCAGGATGATATGCTGGACAGCGACGAACCGTTCAGCCTGAATCCGCTGGAATCCTACCAGTTGCGGGAGTCTCTACTGGAGGACTGGCTCAACAGTGGCAACACCCTGCAAAGCGAGTCTCACAGCCGCGCCAGTGGCACATTGCCCCATGGCCATTTTGGCCAGTTAACGCTGGATGAACAGAAAGAATCCCTGAAAAACCTCGGTGATTCGCTGACTGATGCACTGCGTGAACCCACTGAAGACCTTGAGATCAATCTTACCTTGAATTCAGGGATACAGCTGACGGGATGGCTGAAGCAATGTACCCGAAACGGCCTGATCCGTTTCCGGCCGTCCAAGCTCAAGCCCAAAGATTACCTGCGTTATTGGATAGAGCATCTCTGCTATTGCGCCTGTTCAGACACCCCTGCTGACACAGCGATATTTGGCACAGATAAACAAGGAAAAATCGCGGCGATCCCTGCCGATGCAGCCAAACAACTCCTGGAAGCCCTGGTTGACTGCTATCTCTCCGGATTAAATGCGCCTCAACCCTTGTTTCCAGCCACCTCCTGGGCCTGGCTAGAGGCGATTGTTGACGATGGAAGCATCAATCCCACACAGACAGATAAGGCGAAAGATAAAGCACATACCACCTATTTCGGTGGATTCAGGCTCACCGGCGAATCAGAAGACCGCTATATCCAACGGATCTACCCGGAATTAAATGACATCGTGTTTGAACAGATGACAAGCCTCGCAGAAACATTACTCCTGCCGGCCCATAACGCTCTGGAGATTGACTGATGGCAACACCTACCTCAGACAACCATCGTCAGTCTCCCGCTCCGGTCGCACTGGATGCCCTGACATTCCCCCTGTTTGGTCGCCGGTTGATTGAGGCCAGTGCCGGCACCGGTAAAACCTACACCATCGCAAGCTTGTACCTGCGCTTGTTACTGGGACATGGTGATGAAAACACAGCGCACGAACAACCCCTGACGGTCGACAAAATCCTTGTGGTGACCTTCACCGAAGCTGCCACCGCCGAGCTGCGGGATCGTATTCGCGCCCGGATTCATGATGCCCGACAGGCCTTTCTGTCTGGCCAGGCAGACGATCCCTTTACGCAGGCTCTGCTGGACGCTTCACCCAATCACACGACGCAAGCCGAACGGCTGCTGCTGGCAGAACAGCAAATGGATGAAGCAGCTATATTCACCATTCACGGTTTCTGCCAGCGTATGCTGAAACAGCATGCCTTTGAAAGCGGCACCCTCTTCAACTGTGAACTGGTCACCGACGAGTCTGGCCTGTTGCACCAAGCCGTGGCCGACTACTGGCGACACCGGTTTTATCCGGCCAATGCGGCGCTATCCGCTACGCTCAAGAGCTATTGGAATACGCCTGCGGATCTTCTGACAGCCATACGTCCCTGGCTTTCCAGCCATGGTTTGACCGTCAAAGCAGGCAGCGCCGAACGACTACAGGAACGCCACGATGAAGCCATTAACGCCATCACTGCCTTCAAACAGAAATGGCAGGAAGCAGCAGGTGAATTTGCCGACATCATCAAGCAGTCTGGTGTCGATAAGCGCAGTTATTCTTCAAGAAACCTGCCCCGCTGGCTTGAAGCAGTGTCAACCTGGGCTACTACGCCCACACAGTCACTGACAATTCCCGAAGCACTGGAAAAATTTCGCCAGAATACACTGACGGAAAAGACGAGCAAGGGCACTCCGCCAGAACATGCGGTGTTCGTCGCCTGTTGCGACCTGTTGGACAATATCCCTGATTTCCGAGATGCCTTGCTGGCAGAAGCGCTGGACAATGTCAGGGAACGTCTACTCGCTCATAAGTCAGTGCATCGCGCCATGTCATTTGATGACCTGCTCACCAAGCTTGCAGCGGCACTGAATGATTCAGGCAACCGGGATCTGGCACAACGCCTCAACGAGCAGTACCCGGTGGCCATGATTGACGAATTTCAGGATACCGACCCTCTGCAGTACCAGATATTCAGTCATATCTATCCCGAGACTCCCACCGGAGAAGAATCAACGCATCAAAGTGGACTCTTCATGATTGGCGATCCCAAGCAGGCCATTTACGCATTCCGCGGCGCCGATATTTTCACCTACATCGGTGCCCGCCACAGCGTTGCGCATCATTACACCCTGGGCACCAACTGGCGTTCCACCAGCGCGATGGTGTCAGCTGTTAATCATCTATTCAACCAAGCTAGCGCCCCCTTTATCTATGATCAGGACATCCCTTTCCTTGAAGTGAATGCCTCGCCGCATGCTGACCGAAAGGCATTGCAGACACATGGAAAGCAGGCACCGGCACTCGAATTCTGGCTGGATCAGAGCAGTGATGAAGTGGTCAACAAAGGTACCTACGAAGAGACCATGGCCTTTGCAACCGCAACCCAAATCAATCATTTGCTGACAGCGGCCCAACAGGGGCAATGCGGTATCGGTTCCACGGAAAACCAGCAACCGCTGTCACCCGGTGATATCGCCGTTCTGGTCCGAACCGGTACTCAGGGCAGAATGATTCGTGAGGCACTGGCACAACAAAATATCGATAGCGTTTATCTCAGCGGCGGCGACAGCGTATTTGTGACAACAGAAGCCGCCGATATGCAGCTGATTCTGTCAGCCTGCCTCAGTCCGACCGATGATCGCACCCTGCGTGCGGCTTTGGCCTGCCCATTATTCAACCTCAATGCAGAACAGCTGGATCAGCTGAATCATGACGAGCGCGCCTGGGAACAGGCTGTCGATGAATTCTCAAACTATCGACAGCTTTGGCAGAAACAAGGCGTACTGGCCATGCTCAGGCAGTTACTGGTACGGCGCAAGATCGCAGAACAACTACTGGCCTCACCACTGGGTGAACGTCGACTGACGGATTTTCTGCACATTGGCGAACTCCTGGCTACAGCCAGCCAGGAAGTGAACAATCCGCATGCTCTGCTGCGCTGGTTATCTGACCACCGGGTTGAACCGAATCATCGTGCTGAAGAACAACAGCAACACCTGGAAAGTGATCGCAAGCTGGTACAGATTGTCACTATCCATAAGTCCAAAGGGCTTGAATACAACGTGGTGTTTCAGCCCTTCATCTGTACCTGGCGGGAACAGGATCAGGCCTTCTACCATGATGACACCCAACAGGCCATTCTCGATCTGACCAACAACCCGGATGCACTGAAAAAAGCCGACAGTGAACGTCTGGCAGAAGACCTCCGCCTGCTGTATGTTGCCCTGACCCGCCCGGTGCATACTTGCTATATCGGTCTGGCGCCGGTCAGTAAGGGCGGCAGGGGTAAAACATCGGATTTGCACCGTATGGCCATCGGTTACCTGCTGCAGGGGACAGAAACCGGCGGACTCACCTTGCTGAAAGAAAAGCTGGAGAGTCTGACAAACAAAAATCCCCATATTTTCGTGACTTCTCCTCCGGGCGCACAACTGCCTCTCTACCAACCTGCCCTTGATGATACATCTGAACTGAGCAGCCCAGCTTTTGACGGCCATATAGAGCGTAACTGGTGGGTAACCAGCTATTCTGCACTTTCCCAACACAGCACACATGCGGCGCCAGTCAAAACGGATACACCAGACGCCAGCCTGGAAGCTCCCGGACTGGACATTGATGCCAGTTCAGACAGCCCGGACACCGAAAGCACTGAACCAGTCACTGCACCCGATGAACAGTCCATTTTCACTTTCCCAAGGGGCGCGCAGGCAGGTACGTTCCTGCACAGTCTGTTTGAACAAATCTCGTTCCCGGCAGCCAGTGGCCCTGACCACCAGCAGTTTATTCGGGAACAACTGTTACTGGGCGGATACGATGAAGCCTGGCAACCCATTGCTGAACAACTGGTTAATGATGTGCTGGATTGCCCACTTAATGATGATGGCCTGAAACTCCGTATCATCAACGATGACAAGCGTCGTGTTGAGATGGCCTTTTTCCTTCCCATGGCCAGGATTGATGCGCCCGCCATCAATCGCATTATCTGTAATGGTGATCCGCTATCAGCTGACGCAGGACTGCTCAATTTCCAACAGGTTCAGGGAATGCTCAAGGGATTTATTGACCTGGTGTTCGAGCATCAGGGCCATTACTACGTACTCGACTACAAATCCAATCATTTAGGGTATACCGCTGCTGACTATTCACAGGATGCCATGCGTCACGCCATGATCGAACACCGCTATGACTTCCAGTACCAGCTTTACACTCTTGCCCTGCACCGACTGCTGTCTAACCGCCTGTCGGATTATGATTACGAAAAACATATGGGAGGTGTCTTTTATCTGTTCCTGCGAGGGATGAAATCCGGCGACACCAGCAGGAACGGTGTCTATCACTGTCGACCTTCACTGTCGTTAACTTCACAGCTCGATGACCTGTTCAGCAAGGGCGTTGCCCCCAGAGGAGATCAGACATGCTGAAAGCATTATCGGGATTGGTCGACACGGGACATATTCGGGCTCTGGATTACCAGTTTGCACGGTTTCTCACATCATTATACGACCATGATCTCCTGACACTGGTTGGCGCACTGGTCAGCCATCAGCTGGGCCATGGCAATGTCTGCCTCAAGCTGGATAGCCTGGATATCAACCACCTGTTTGGGTGCAAAGACGCTGAAAGCCGTCAATTGATCGAAAAATCGGGGGTTGCTCAAGAGGCTTGGTTAGACACGCTGAAAGCCATTCCGCTGATTACCGACGGCAGCTCAGCGTCACCACTGGTGCTGCAGGATAACCGCCTTTATCTTCGACGCTACTGGCTGTATGAGAAAGCCGTCTGTGACTGGCTGGCCAACAGCCAAAACACACCGATTAACCTATCGGGTATGCATGAGACGCTCTCAAGGCTATTTACCCGAAATTATCCATTTGTCCGAAAACAACTCACCTCCCTTGTTGTCGACGACATCCGTCCGCATCTCATCAAATGGCTCGATATTGAAAAACCGGAACACATTGACTGGGAAGCCGTAGCTACTGCCGTCCAGGCCGATCAGTGGCAGACTCTGGATCAGTTAATTCCTGAATCAACCTGTCTCAACTGGCAGAAAGTCGCGGCAGCGGTTGCGGCCATGCGTCGGTTTGCGGTTATCAGTGGCGGCCCAGGAACAGGGAAAACGACAACGGTTACCCGTCTGCTCGCCCTGCTGGTTGAACAGAGCATCGCCCAGGGAAAGGTGCCGGATATTCGACTGGTTGCCCCGACAGGTAAGGCAGCGGCCCGTCTGACAGAATCCATCGGTAATGCCCGCAGCCAGCTGAATTGCTGTGAAGCGGTTCAAAACAGCATCCCCACCATGGCGAGTACACTCCATCGGCTACTCGGGGTAATTCCCAACCAACCCGGTTTCAAACATAACCGCCAAAACCGGTTGCACCTTGATATTCTGGTGGTCGATGAAGCGTCCATGGTCGATCTCCCCCTGATGGCGCGACTACTGGAAGCTTTGCCTGATCATGCCCGCCTGATTTTGCTGGGAGACAGAGATCAATTGTCGTCCGTTGAGGCAGGCAGTGTGCTTGGCGATATCTGTAGTTTTGCGAGTGAAGGTTACAGTCCCGATCAATGTGAGCAATTACAACAGCTAACCGGCTTTGATCTTTCGCCGTTTCAGCAGACCAATGGCTCGAGTTTACGTGACAGCCTGTGTTTACTGCGTAAAAGCTACCGATTCGATGCACACTCAGGTATTGGGCAATTGGCCAGTGCCGTTAACAGTGGCAACCCTCTACTGGTTAATGCGTTAACGAATAGCAACTACTCCGATATCACACTCCATACCCAGGGTGAAAAAGACTATCCCTACCTGATGACGCTCGCGCTTGAAGGCTATCGCGCGTACTTGAACGAAATCGTGCAACAAGGTCCACCTGAAACCATTATTGCTGCTTTCAACCGGTTCAGAGTGTTATGTGCCGTGCGAGAGGGTCGGTACGGTGTTACCGGTTTGAATCTGGCGATCAGTCAAACACTGGCTTCCGCAGGACTGATCAGAACGGATGCGCCATGGTATGCCGGTCGCCCGGTCTTGATTACACGCAATGACCACAGCCTCGGCCTGAACAACGGCGATATAGGTATCACCCTGCCGGACGACGCCGGACGCTTACGGGTTGCCTTTGAAATGCCGGATCGTTCCATCCGAACCTTCCTGCCCAGTCGGCTGCCTGAGCACGAAACAGTATTTGCCATGACCATACACAAAAGTCAGGGGTCGGAATTTGATCATACTGTTATGGTGCTTCCAGATCAGGCGGGACCGGTATTAACCCGTGAACTGGTGTATACCGGTATTACCCGGGCCAAGAAACAACTAGACCTCTTCGCCTGCCAGCCAATACTGGAACAGGCCATCTGCCGTGCAACGGTTCGGGATTCAGGACTGGCTGCACGTCTGGCCACGCTCTAATAATCAGTAAAAAGGCCATCTTGCCCTACAGCAAGATGGCCTTTGAGAACTCGTAACGAATTCACTCACAACGTTTCAGAGATAGAGCCTGATCAAACGAAAGGTTGTTACTAGAACGCCCAGTGTCATCAGCAAGAAAAACAATGCCAACACCCCATAACCAAAGCGCTTGATTCTCAGTAGCTGCCGTCGAAAAAAACGGGGACAGCTCTCCGGTTTCTCAGGTATTTGTTGGAAACTGGCGATTAACATGAAGCCGGTCAGCGACCACAAAATACCCACCAGCCCGAACATAAACATCGGGCTGGATTCCAGTAAAACTGACTGAAACAACGCAATGCAAACAGCCAATAACGATCCGAAAAGCACCAGGAATAACAATGGTTTCCATGGCGTCAGTCGGATCGCGAGGTGACTCAGTTTCTCAAGCATACTGTTGGGGTTTCGTCCTGAATTTTTGCTGACGGCATGATATCGGGCACCAGTGCCAATGCGTCATGAATCACGTCGATGCCGGCACCCGCTCGATGTCCATTCTCACTGAGGTGTCGTCGGAACCGACGAGCACCCGGCTGACCATTAAACAGCCCCAAGACATGACGGGTGATATGGTTGAGATGACTACCATTAGCCAGGCACTGATCAATATAAGGCAACATGGCTTCCATCACGGCATGACGGGTCAGAAAGCTATCAGATTCGTTGTTTTCTTGTCCGTAGATAGTATTGTCAACGTCGGCCAACAGCCAAGGGTTCTGGTACGCTTCACGCCCCACCATCACACCATCCACATGCTGTAAATGCGACAGGGTTTCAGCGATGGTTTTAACACCGCCATTCAGAATAATTTCCAGCTCTGGAAAGGTTTCCTTGAGGCGATAGACAACGTCATATCGCAGCGGTGGAATATCGCGGTTTTCTTTCGGACTCAACCCTTCAAGGATCGCAATACGGGCATGGACAATAAAGGTTTTACAACCGGCTTCCGCCACCTGTCCGACGAAATCCACCAGCGCATCCCAGGAATCCCGGCCATTGATACCGATACGGTGTTTCACTGTCACGGGAATATCTACCCTGTCGCGCATCGCCTTCACACAGGCTGCAACGGTTTCAGGCTCCGCCATCAGGCAAGCACCGATCCGGCCATTCTGCACACGATCACTGGGGCAGCCAACATTCAGGTTAACTTCGTCATACCCCCATTGCCCGGCATAGTGCGCACATTCCGCCAGGTCTTTTGGATCATTCCCGCCCAACTGCAGGGCAACAGGATGCTCTTCCGGATTAAAATCCAGAAAACGATTTCTATCACCGTGAATAAGCGCACCGGTTGTGACCATCTCGGTATATAACAGTGCTGACTGGGAAATCTGCCTGAGAAAATAGCGACAATGACGGTCTGTCCAGTCCATCATGGGTGCCACAGAAAACAGTCGGGAAGGTTCGTTATGCGCTTTCACAGTCATCCGGCGATTTAGATTACAGCTAAAAAACCGTTGATTATATCGTCTACTGCCGCTGGAACCTATACGACTAACAAGCTACAACACGACTAATCAGGCCATTCAAAATAACAAAATCACATCCCGGGATAAGCACATTCCGTTACCCGGCTCCCACAATGCAATGGTAGACTGCGCGTTTTGACAAGATAACTGCCGATCAGCATGCCTACAGAACTCGACCAATTACGTGCCATGACCACCGTGGTGGCGGACACCGGTGATATTGAAGCCATCCGTAAGTTCAAGCCACAGGATG
This sequence comes from Oceanospirillales bacterium LUC14_002_19_P2, assembly GCA_002084115.1. GTDB lineage: Bacteria > Pseudomonadota > Gammaproteobacteria > Pseudomonadales > Endozoicomonadaceae > Kistimonas. The sequence goes on from MUIA01000167.1 coordinate 16,154, forward strand.
CCACCACCAACCCGACCCTGCTGCTGAAGGCCGCCACCATGCCTCAGTACCAGTCTCTCGTCGGAGAGGCGATTCGCTGGGGACAGGAGCACGGTCGCACCGCTGAAGAGAAAATGGCGTTTACCACTGACAAACTCGCCGTGCTGATCGGCAGTGAAATTGTCAGCATTATCCCTGGTCGCATTTCCACGGAAGTCGATGCCCGCCTGTCGTTCAATACCGCCGCAACCATTGAGCGCGCGCATCGCCTGATTGAGCTTTACCAGTTGGCCGGTGTGCCGTCTGAACGGGTACTGATCAAAATCGCGTCAACCTGGGAAGGCATTCGTGCTGCCGAGCATCTGGAGAAAGAAGGCATCCAGACTAACCTGACCCTGCTGTTCAGCTTTGCCCAGGCCGTTGCCTGTGCCGAAGCCGGCGTGTTCCTGATCTCTCCCTTTGTTGGCAGAATTTTGGATTGGCACAAGCAACAGAGCGGACGTGACAGCTACCTGCCCCATGAAGATCCAGGTGTGCAGTCGGTGACCCGTATTTTCAATTATTACAAGACACACGGTTACAAAACTGTGGTGATGGGAGCCAGCTTCCGTAACGTTGATGAGATTCGGGAACTGCCTGGCTGCGATCGCCTTACCATCAGCCCGGCGCTGCTGGAAGCATTAAGTGCCAGCGAAGCATCGCTCGCGATCAAACTGGATGCTGATCAGCCGACCTGTCAGGAGGAAAAAATCAGCCTGTCCGAGGCTGAATTCCGCTGGGCCATGAACCAGGATGCCATGGCAACCGAGAAATTGGCAGAAGGCATCCGCAACTTTGCCAAGGATCAGGTCTCGCTTGAGGAAACCCTGAAAAGCATTGCCTGACGGTTTCCCTGATAACAAAATGCCCGCATATTAGCGGGCTTTTTAAATTGGAGTGATGGTGGTTACGCTAGCAGGCTTCACTCTCTAACGAACGCACGAGATCCTGAAACACCACACGATTCTCTTCATTCAGGCTCATCAGCTCCCGATGCGCGGCAAGTACTTTCTCCCTAGCGGCCTGCTCACTGCATTCAACACTGGGCAAATCCCGCAGCAGCTGAGAACCTTCCTGGCCTTCCTTAACGATCAGAAAAACCTTGTCGAATCCCATGCTCAACAGGATACGGTTAATGTCATCGTTCGATGAAATGATCGTAGGAATCATCCCAAACCGCTTCCGGGCCTGAATGGACAACTTGGCGAGCAGCCCAAGCGAGGTGCTGTCAATGCCTTCCGTTTCTGTCAGGTCAACGAGAATGGATTTGAACCCTTCCTGTGCCAAGACATGCTCCAGCGCCTTGTCGAGGGTGGTGCAAAGCGTCATGCGCACATCACCCACAAACTTCAGGACATAGGTGCCGGCATTCTCGGCAAACTGAATCTTTCCTGCACTCATTCTGTTGTATTAGCCAGTACCAACAGGGCAATGTCATCCGGCGTCTCATGGATATCTTCCAGATTGAGCCGACTCATCAACGCCTCTGCAGTCGTAGCAGCCTCACTAATCACCGATAACAGATACGCTTCTTTTTCCTTCAGTGTCTCCTGGGGAAGCACTTCCAGAATACCGTCGGAGAACACAGTTAAAGAGAAGTCCCGGGGCAAGTCAATGGTCACATCGTCGAAACTGGCGTCGTCAAAAAGGCCGACCGGCAACCCCTTGCCCTCAATCAGTACCATTTTATCACGACTGGCCAGTATCGGAAAAGGGTAATGTCCGCCAAATGCGTAGGTCAGCGTATGCGCCCGGGTATCGACAATACCGCCAAACACCGTGACATGCTTGCCCAGTCCCGTTGTCAGCAGCCCCTGATTCAGGTATTTCAGGACATAAGAAGGCTTGACCACACCCTGTCGGGATTTGGACCGATATTCCTGCAACAGGGTCAGGAACATGTTTTTCAATAATACCGTGACAAACGCAGACGACGCGCCATGCCCGGAAACATCCGCCAGATAAAAGCCGAAACAGTGATCATTGACCGGGAAATAATCGACAAAATCCCCACTCAGGTAGAGAGAGGGGTAAATTTTGTAGTCCAGCTGATAGCCCTGGAAGGTGAACGGCGTCGGCGGCAGCATTTTCAGCTGGACCTGGCGACCAGCTTTCTGGTCAGCCCGCAGCACATCCAGACTCTCTTTCAGTGACTGAATGGCCTCTTCCAGGCTTTCCCGGTATTTGCGGTTCTGGGCAGAGAGATCTGCACTGTCGAGGGCACGCTTGATCGCGTATTCGAGGACTTCAAGATCGACAATCGGCTTGATGATGTAATCACTGGCCCCCAAACGCAGGGCTTCAACCACATCGGCCATGACACCGGCACCGGACACCACAATAAACGGTGTCTCCGGAGAGATTTCATGAACCTTTCTCAGTAGTGCCAGGCCATCCATGCGCGGCATACGGAGATCACACAACACGAGATCTGGCTGGCACTCGGTGAAAACGGCCAGACCGGATTCACCGTTGTCCGCCTGCAGGATTTCGAAACCGCTGTCTTCGAGATAGGCAACAATACTGTCCCGCACGATGGCGTCATCATCAATCACCAGAAGTCGGCTGCTTCCTGCAGTCATGCTTTTTCCTTGTTCAAACGAAACAGATACCCGGTTTTCGCTGGCAACAGACGTTGCCCCGATATTACTGAACGCTGACCCATTGGCTGTAACCGTCCGGTTGTAGGAAGTATCGCTAAGGGATTCTATGGAATTACCTGCTCAGGCCCGTGCCTGCAAGCAGGATTATACTCTAGCGCAAAACCCATAAAAAAGGCCGGTCATCCGGCCATTTTTATGCTGACTATCTTCTTTAAAAATCGTCTTCCGGCACTTCACCGGTGATCATGAACTGACGACTCTGCAGATAGGCATCCCGAATAAAGATGTACTTGTCGCCGACAATCAAGCCTTCTGCACCCCGAAGGCGGTTACGGGTATCAAGAATGTCCAGGGTATGTATCGCCATAAATTCCGGGCTCCACCACTCAAGGCTGTTGGTGGGGTTCAGCTCAAGGTCAGGCACAAAACCAACGGTGGAACGGGCCGTTCTCGGTCCGTAGAACGGCAGAACCACATAGGGCCCGGAGGGCACATGCCAGCGGGCCAGTGTCAGACCAAAATCCTGATAACGACGCTCAATGCCCAGCTCCGTGGCAACATCCAGCATACCCAGCATGCCGATGGTTGAGTTGATCACAAAGCGGCCACTGGTTGCTGCCGCGTCCCCCATTCGAAGCTGCAGAACCGCGTTCACCAGGTTACGGACTTCCCCCAGATTCTGGAAAAACGATGTCACCAGCCCCTGAACCGGTTCAGGGGTGACCTTGTCATACCCTCTGGCTGCCGGGTCAAGAATCCACTGATCCATTTTTTCATTGAAATGGAATATTTTACGATTCATCGGCTCCAGCGGATCATCGTAGGACACCGGTTCATAGGCGCTGGCTAACTGGGTTACCAGTGCCAGCATCACGGCGGATGTCCACCGAAGACAGGCAACACGCATGATTTCTCCCAAAGATTGTTTACGAATTCTGTTGGACTGATTACCTAATTATACCTGCGGGATAGCCAATAAACATTGGCGGCACCCGAGACACCAAAATAAAAAACTGCCAGTCAGGATATTGACACCCGTAACAACCCTTAAGAGGCTGTTGCAAAAGCCCAATTCAGTGGCATAGGCGATGACCTTATTCTGCAATAGCACCTTATGCTGCTCTCAATATATTCTCTACCTCTTTTTCATGGCAATGCAGATCACCTC
>MUIA01000367.1 GCA_002084115.1 Oceanospirillales bacterium LUC14_002_19_P2
AAACCCTCTCCCTGAAACTGAAGGTCAATCATTTTCAGCTCAGGGCGAAGATTTACATGACCGCTCTGCGGGCATCATTCGAGCAGCTAAGGTTATTCGTTACTGCGTAACTTGAGATAATAATCCAAGCCAGAAAGCGATCTCTTCCCTGGGTGAAGCGATTGTCCAGGCCGTTTCCATGCCTTACCGCATTAACGACCATGAACTCATCATCGGCGCCAGTATCGGTGTCACACTGTTCCCGGATAACGCCCGCGAATTACAGACCCTGATCAGCCAGGCCGATATGGCCATGGCACAGGCCAAATACCTCGGCGGCAATAACTTACAGTTTTATAACAAGAACCTTCAATCTGCCTCCAAAGAACGGATCGCACTGGAAACCAGCCTGCGCAAGGCGATCTTCAATGGTGAACTGGAAACCTATTATCAGCCTAAGATGACGCTGGCCGGCGACACCATCACCAAAGCGGAAGCGTTGGTCCGCTGGAATCATCCGGAAGAAGGGCTGATAACGCCGGGCCGGTTTATCAGCATTGCCGAGGAAAGCAGCCTGATTAATGATATTGGTGAATTTGTCATGCGTCAGGCCTGCCAGCAGGCCAGAACCTGGCTGGACACGGGTTGGGAGATCCGGGTTTCTGTAAACCTCTCAGTCAGCCAGCTGCGTCAGACGCAACTGATTGAGCTGATCCGTACCATTCTTGATGAAACCCGTCTGCCACCGCATCTTCTGGAGCTGGAACTTACCGAAAGCCTGATCATGGATGATATTGAGCGAACCATCGAAACCCTGCATACCATCCGACAACTGGGTGTAACGATCAGTATCGATGATTTCGGCACCGGCTATTCATCACTCAGCTACCTGAAACGCTTCCCGGTTGATGCCCTGAAAATCGATCGCTCTTTTATCAGCAGCCTGGATACCAATGAAGATGATTCCGCCATTACCCGGGCCATTATCGCCATGGCGCACAGTCTGGATCTGAAGGTGGTCGCTGAAGGCGTGGAGAAACCCTCACATCTTCAGTTCCTACGCGACAATGCCTGCGATGAAGTTCAGGGGTACTTCATCAGCAAACCCCCTGCCCGCGACAGAATTCAGCCAGTTTCTCGCCCGTCGCGCCTGATCCAAACCTGGTCAACGCTAGCTGTTTTCACAGACCGTGTTCATACGGTTTCATGTAGGTCGTCCAGTCCTGCTCCAGGTAGTCTTCCAGCTCCCTGACCCGCTTTCGGGCAGAGTCCAGCAGGTTCGCCGGGGCGCGGGTATAACGGGGCTTCTGCCGATCGTCATCAATATGGTATTTACGCAACCCCATGCTGATATGGCAGTCACCAATAAAGCGTCCATGCAACTGATTACGGTCGTCCACTTCCATACAACCCGCCAGTACGACATCCAGATAGGAACGGGTGATCTTTTTGTTCATATGGTCATACCCATTACCCAGGTAATTTCCCCCGTCTGTAATATCATGCTTAAGCGCCACATACATGTAGACTTCTACCTCATCGGAGCGCTCAAAGAACCAGCGACTATCCTGTGGGTTATATGGCTCAACGGCACTGAGGGGTAAACGGATACGCCGATAATGACGATGCCCTTCACGGGCATCAAAACGCCACAGGTCGTGTGGATTCACACGGTACGCCAATCCGTTCACAAACCGCCCGGCCTTCTCTTCAGCAGCCAGCATGCGCATATCATACTGTTCCAGCCAAAGGTTCCAGCTACGCTCATAACCATTGATCCGCACCGGGATCAGTGTCTGATCCGCAACATCCGGAGCTGTCACCGTGCGGGTCAGGGACAGCATCAGGCTGCCATAGCCTACAATAAAAACAGACTTACCCTCAGGAGAGGCCATCGCACTGGTGGTTAGCAGGGAATACAAAATCACTATCGCAAAAATGTTGTTTAACATCCTTCCATCCTTGTCATCAGTCTTAAAAATTAAAAAAACAGAAAATGAAGGAAGGCTGCCTGAACCATAACAGTCATTGCCTGACAGATAACATGGGCAAAAAACGACTATTCGTTGAAAGTAGAAATGACACTACAGGCTTACTGGTTTTGTACGCAGCCATTGTGTATCAGATTCATGCCATTAACTCAGACCAGACACCAAGGCCGCACATTAGATACCCTGTAATGAATGAATCATCTGCCTCCCTCCTGATAACTACAAAAGACCTTTAACAGACCTGAAAATTCCCTGGAAATATGATCTCCCCCTTCAATTGTCTGACATCCTGATGCACTGGTTAGACCTGCACTTTTGCAGGACTTCATCAATAAAAAAGACACCCACACAGCGCCACATGCCAGCATGACTGTAGTTTTACTACAAAAAGATTACCGGCCTGACCTTTGATTTTACTGACAATTACGGACAACCCCATCAAGGGGGTAGGTACTTTCCACTACCACCCCTGTTACCCTTGTTGTATAATTACAGCCCAAAAATAAACCGGTCATCCAATGCCCCCAACGAACCTGCTGCAACATATTGATGGAAATCGACCTTTTCTCAGGAAGTCGGAGCATAAGGTGGCGGATTATGTGGCGGCGCATCCCGCCAATGTGATTCACATCAGCATTGCGGACCTGGCGGCACACTGCGGTGTCAGTGAGCCTACGGTGCTTCGTTTCTGTCGGGCTATCGGCTGTCATGGTTTTCAGGATTTCAAACTACAGCTGGCACAGAGCCTTGCCAGTGGCGCCAGCTTTGGCCAGTTTGAGGTGATCGGGGAAGAATCAACCGGCGATTTCAAGCAGATGGTCTTCAACACCACCATCAGCAACCTGATTGATATCCGTGACCAACTGGATTCGGCGCAACTGGAACAGGCCATCGCCCTGCTCAGTCAGGCGCAACGGATTGAATTCTATGGCTATGGCGCCTCTGGCATTGTGGCGACCGATGCACAGCATAAGTTTTTTCGCCTTCAGGTGACGACCGCCGCCTATTCCGATCCTCACATGCAGTCCATGTCTGCGGGAACACTGACACCTGACGATGTCGTGATCGCTATTTCACAGACCGGACGCACCAAAGAATTGCTACATGTCATCCAACTGGTGCAGAAGCAGTTGGCCAAGGTGATTGCCCTGTGTCCTTCCAGCACGCCCATGGCCAATGCCTGTGATATTCATGTGCCCATCAATGTGCCTGAAAACACCGATATTTATACGCCATTGACCTCCCGCATAGCCCATCTGGTGGTGATTGATGTGCTGGCAATGGGAGTCGCTATGTCACGGGGGCCGGAGCTGGCGCAGCAATTGCAAACCGTTAAGAAAAACCTTCGTTCACTGAGGCTTACACAAAAGTAGCAAAGTGCCATGAACCGTTACCGGAAACTTAAACGACAATGGCATATTTCCTACAGGCGACCGGTATAATCTCGCTTGAGTTCAAGCCTGCCGCTTTATACAAATGCTTATATTGAAATAAGGTCATAAAGCGGCAACAGACTCCGGTCACCATTCGCATAACAAGTAATAACAAGAAAGGGAGTGGCACAATGACTGAACCACGCACCAGCACCACGGAAAAGACTGTACGCCCGATGATTCAGGAGAAGGTCAAGGCTAGCGAACCCCTGCCGGAAAAAGCGTCTGAGCGTTCGCTCTATATCCGTCGCGCCATAGAAGATCACTTTGAGGAAAAACGGCTCAAAGCGTTAAGCGATGATTGTTGGTGGGACAACATATAAACCCACAAACGACTTCCATACCAATCACCTAATGGGTATTCAGACGCTGGCGCCCAACCGGGAATGGAGAATGTACTACTGACAAGCTGATACGGTTGGTTAACCGATACAGACAGTAACAGCTCTCTTAGGCGTAGCATCTGTCCTGTGCAAAGATAACAGTAGATAAGCCCGCAATGATCCAGAGAGGCGCAGCGAAAATCTCCATAGCGGACACTCAGGTTGTCCTGTCCGCTCAACACCTTTCTCAGGTAAGCGACAAGCCACGGAACCGGTGAATTCTCCCAGGCGATAACCGAATTATTTGGATACTTCCTGGCCAGATACAGCGCTATTCCTCCCCAGCCACAACCGAACTCCATAACCACACCATCAATTGTCTCGGGTAACAGATGATCCAGTGCATCCGTCGTACGGCGGCAGGAGGGTGTGGGGCCGATACCATTTTTCAGGGTAAAGCCGACAATTAGCGCGACCACCAGAAAGAGGCAAATCAGTGCAGTAATTTCCAATGCCGCCATCGCTTATCCCAGAGTGCGTCCTGTGGATAACATCGGCGAGCAACAGAATCGGATGAATATTCTGGCTAACGCTAAAACCACCCATGAAATGATGACATCAACAAAGCACCTTAGTTGATGTGTTTTTTCAGCAACCAGAGGTCATACCCGTTCACCAGACAATGCACACACCCTGCCACCAGCATGGCAGCCATAACCGCCCCCATCCCACGCCATTCCAGCAGATAAAAACCCATTGAACAGAGTAAAAACAGGGGATAGAAAAGGGTACGCATCAGGATCAGCGACAGTTTTTCCACAATCAGTCCTTATGGTTATTTATCAAAAGATTACCGGTCTTTTTCTGCCCCGGCAGTGATGCTTCGCCAGCATCGGTTTCATCTTTCAGGTACACGCCGGAGAGCTGCCGACGATCCGCTTCCTGCATGAGATACATCAGCTTATGCGTCGCTTCCTCATAACTGAGCCCTTCATGGCGAATATTAGAGATGCAGTTACGTTGAGCGTCGGTCTTACCAGACTGGGGCTGCCAGGTGAAATAGATCCCCAGTGAATCCGGTGAACTGAGGCCCGGCCGTTCTCCAATCATCATTACCAGCAGGCGGGCATTCAGCAATTCGCCGATAGGATCACCTACCGCGACACGCCTCTGGGTCACCAGACAGATTGGTGCACAGCGATAATCCAATGGAGCTATCGCTGACAGCAAATGCTCCAACATCGGCGGTGCATGGTGCTGGACAGCTATCGACGAAAGCCCATCGGCAATGACGACGGCGATATCAAAGCCCTCTGTCGGGCTGTGCTGACGAAGAAACTGTTCCGATTCCGGACTCAGCAAACGCCCCAGATCCGGCCTCTGGAGATAAGCGGCACGATCAAAGGCACGGCTTTTCAGCGACCAGATATCCACAGGTGAAAAACCGCGAATCGTTTTCTCCAGCTGACCATTGTCCAGTGGTATATGCACGGCATCGCGCGCCCGGGCATGGGCCAGCTGGAAAGCGAGATGAGCATCGGTGGGTAAGCTGACACCACTACGTCCCAAGCCAATGCGTGCATCAGTATAGCGTCGCAGAGACTGCCAGGGGTTATCGATAAGAAAGTCTTGTTTCGTCGTAGGTGCACTACTCATGATGTTATTGTTGTTGTCCCTGATTCGTTGACTATCACATGCTGAAACGCTGGCGGCAAACCCTGCTGATGGCGCATCAGTCGGCTGCCCTGATCAACAATTCCCATCGTCTGCAGCCAATGTTCGAATTCCGGCGCGGCGCGAAGCCCTAACAGTTGTCTGACATAAAGCGCATCATGGAAGTAGGTAGTCTGGTAATTCAGCATGATGTCATCAGAACCGGGTATACCCATGATGAACGTACCGCCAGCCGCGGCAAACTGGGTCAGCAGCATATCCATATCATCCTGATCTGCCTCAGCATGGTTGGTGTAACAGATGTCACAGCCCATAGATAAACCCAGCAGCTTGCCGCAGAAATGATTTTCCAGCCCTGCACGGATAATCTGCTTGCCGTTGTAGAGGTATTCCGGTCCGATAAAACCTACCACGGTATTTACCAGCAACGGATCAAACTGCCGGGCAACCGCGTAGGCACGTGCTTCACAGGTCTGCTGGTCAACACCATGATGGGCGTTGGCTGACAGCGCACTACCCTGCCCCGTCTCAAAATACATACACTGCTGACCGACACTCCCCCGCTGTAATGACAAAGCCGCCTCATGGGCTTCCTGCAGCACGGACAAGCTGACACCAAAACTTTCATTCGCGCCCTGGGTACCGGCAATAGACTGAAACACCAAGTCAACCGGCGCTCCCCGGTTTATCGCTTCGATATGGGTAGTGACGTGTGTCAGAACACAGCTTTGTGTCGGAATGGCATAGTGCTGAATCACTTCATCCAGCAGGTGCATTAACCGGATAACCGCTTCCAGGTTATCTGTTGCAGGATTAATCCCGATCACCGCATCGCCATTGCCATACATCAGGCCATCCAGCACTGACGCTGCCACACCAGCGGGATCATCAGTCGGATGATTGGGTTGCAACCTTGTCGACAGTCGCCCCGGCAATCCGATGCTATTACGGAACCGGGTGGTGACCTGACACTTCTTTGCCACCAGGATCAGATCCTGAATACGCATGATCTTGCTGACAGCTGCCGCCATCTCCGGCGTAATACCGGCGCGGATGCTGGCCAGCGTTTCCATATCTGCCAAATCACTCAAGAGCCAGTTACGAAAATCACCCACGGTTAAATGGCTGACCGGTGCAAATGCCTCAGGATCATGGGTATCCAGAATCAGACGTGTGACGTCATCGGATTCATAGGGAATCAGCGCTTCATTCAGAAAGGTTTTCAAAGGAACATCCGCCAGCGTCAGCTGGGCTGCCACCCGCTCCTGTTCATCAACAGTAGCAATCCCCGCCAGACAATCTCCGGAGCGGAGCGGCGATGCTTTCGCCATCAGTGTCTTCAGGTCAGCGAATTGGTATTTCTGTGTACCGAGTACTATTCCGTAACCCATGCGTGAGCATTACTCCTGTTACTCATAGTTTTGTTTTTATTGATTCATACGAGTTACGCTCATTCCCGATCAACACTCCAGGCTTCCCTGTGCTTTCTGACGGTGAAAGCTTTGCTGTAACCGGCGATAAAGCGCTGTGCATAAATAATGACTTCTACTCAGGGAAGCATCCGTACGAGCCTCTCCGGAACATTGTTTACAGTCCGGCTGACGACAGGGCAGATAACGGCAACGACGTTGTCCCAATACATTCCTGTAGCTCATGAATGCCTCCCAGCATGTCTGTGACGGGAAAGCGGTTATTTTCCCGTTTTTCCTTAATCGTTATGCGGATCAAAGGCGCTGGCTTCGTGATGAATGATGGTGCCGATCAAGCCGGCAAATACTCCCACCGCTGCGACGAAACACAGCCCTATAACAAAAGGGTTATCGGCATAAGTGAAATAAGCGGTAACCCCTTCCCAGCTGGTTATCGGTGATGCATTCATAATGGTATTCTCCTATTGGGTTAAACGGGCGGGAGAGATACCTCCCGCCGTTGAAAGAATCAGGCTTTGTTGGCCGGCATATCCGGTGTCAGCGTTGAGGCGACAATATCCTGTGCCGGTACCGTTTCCGGATAAGGACGGGCAGGGATTTCTACCAGATCCAGTCCCAGAGCCTCGACCTTCTCGGGTACCCGCAGCATGTTGAACTGCTTCATGCCAAACGAGATGACATAACCGGGGATAAAACCGAGCAGATGCAAATTCTGGTTAACTTGAACACCGATTCTGGTTTGCTTGAACACCCCCGACACCTTACGTATTGGCGAACCTGATTTTTAGACCAGGTGTTCATTTGCTTCCAGTTTTCCCATTTTCT
>MUIA01000084.1 GCA_002084115.1 Oceanospirillales bacterium LUC14_002_19_P2
AGCATATCGTAGACTGTTGCTGTGATGCTTGGAATAAATTGTGTGGAGAGGCTGGACGGTTGTTCAGCTTATGCTCTCGCCAGTGGTCTGTTATACAGTAGTTAGAAAAGACGATTGGTATTACATTGAAAGCGGCGCGGGTATTGCCGCAGGCGGCCGTACCGGTTTGACGGCGGTTGTCGTTGGCTTGCTGTTTGTTGTCAGCCTGTTTCTGTCACCGCTGGCGGGCGCAATTCCTGCTTACGCGACAGCCCCCGCATTGTTCTTTGTTGCTGTACTGATGACACACAGCCTGGTCAAGATTGAATGGGACGATATTACCGAAGCGGCTCCTGTGGGCGTTGCAGCTATCACCATGCCACTGACCTATTCCGTGGCTTCCGGTATAGCTCTGGGCATTATCGCCTGGACCGGCATCAAGCTGATCAGTGGCCGCCAGAAAGAAATCACCCCGGCCATGGTGGTGCTGACAGCACTGTTCATTGTGAAGTTCATGGTCTTCTAATCAGGCGAAGCGCCATCCATCAACAGGATGGCGCTTCTTCTCTGCGAATGACTGCATTACCTGCCTTGATACCTAACCCCACCTCTGCCCTTTACCTTCCCATTTCAACAGACTAACCGCACCCTCATCCGGTGATCTCCGACTTTTCTTTATGGCCTGCTCAGGTATCATGCCCGCCCTATACGTTTTACCCCCCTGTTCCCTATTCCAGGCGAGGCCCGATGTCGACGGATACCGTACAACCTGAACGCTATGATGACCTGCTCCGGGAGAAAGCTGACCGGATCGAGGCGATGTTTGCTCCCTTTGCGCCGCCCGCACTGGAAGTCTTCCGCTCATCTCCGTCCCACTACCGCATGCGAACGGAGTTTCACATCTGGCATCAGGATGACCGGGCCCATTACGCCATGTTCGCGCCGGGTAACAAGTCCGAACCGTTTTTCCTGACCGATTTCCCGGTCGCCTCGGAGCGTATCAACAGTCTGATGCAGCCTTTACTGGATGCGTTGTGCGAACAGGAGATCCTGCGTCGCAAACTGTTCCAGATCGAATTCCTGACCACTCAGACCGGTGAAGCCCTGGTCAGCCTGATCTACCACAAGAAGCTGGATGAACAGTGGCTGGAGGCCGTTCGCCCTCTGCGCGAACAGTTCAATATCCATATCATTGGTCGCGCCCGCAAACAGAAGCTGGTACTGGATCAGGACTACGTCACTGAAACCCTGACCGTCAATGACAAACAATGGCGCTATCAGCAGGTGGAAAACAGCTTCACCCAGCCAAATGCCGGTATTAACGAAAAGATGCTGGGATGGGCGGCCAATATTGCCCAGGATAGCGCTGGCGACCTGCTGGAACTCTACTGCGGCAATGCCAATTTCACCTGTGTACTGTCTGAACAATTCCGCCGTGTACTGGCGACTGAGATTTCCAAATCTTCAGTAAAATCCGCACACCACAACTTTGCCCTGAATAACGTGGAGAATGCTGACATCGTGCGGATGTCCAGCGAAGAATTCACCCAGGCAATGAACAAGGAACGCCCCTTCCGACGCCTTCAGAACATCGACCTGGATAGCTATGGGTTCTCCTCCATGCTGGTCGACCCGCCCCGTGCCGGCCTGGACAAAGGGACCGAAGCCCTGGTGCAACGATTCGAGCGTATCATTTATATCTCCTGCAACCCTGAAACCCTGCAGGCCAACCTGGACACCCTGAGCCAGAGCCACCGGATCGAACGCTTCGCCCTGTTTGACCAGTTTCCTTACACCCATCATGCGGAGTGCGGCGTTTACCTGGTACGTAAATAAGACCCACTGCTAACGTAAACTGATGAAACCATCCCCTTCTGGCACAATCTGATTCTATAATCCGGATTCTGTTGCCAGGGGGTGGCCAATGAAAACACGCTTATCGCTCTCATTTTTCGTATTCCTGTCATTTCTGCTGATGACGGGCTGTAGTTCACTCGCGCAGCAATCCAAATCCGACCCGGCACCTACCAGCGACACCGTCGATATCTTACTGATTGCCAATGACCAGGGAGAAAGCCAGATATTCAAGCTGCTTTTACCTGAACTGGCCCGCCGAAACCTGAGCGCGCAGGTACTGACCATGGGGCAGGCAGATACTGTCTTTGCTGATCAGAAAGAGGCTGTCCAACTTAACACACTCGGTTCTGTGTCAGAAAACGCGGCCAACGACAGAACACAACAGCTCGATAAAGAAACGCTCGAACGTATCGCTACACAAGTTCGTCCGGCCATCGTCGTTATCGGCATGTCCCATGCCATACAGGCGCAACTTGCCAACCGCTTCAAAACCGCTGGCGCAACCACAATGGCGTTTTATGACAATTTCGACCTGATAAGCCAGTCGCAATATGTGGTTCCCTGGCTGGAGACAACCACCGGGGTGGATGAACTGCTTCTACCCGGCCACTACCAGGCCGTGGATGCCGGGAAACTCCCCGCATTCGCCAATAGCCAAATATCAATCAGCGGTAATCCTGCCCTGGAACAATGGGATATCGTTTTCCTGATCACGAATAAAGCACAAGAGAAACAACTCCTTGCCCTTGATCCAAAGCGCCCGGTGATTCTTTTTACCGGTGGCTATGGGGACGAGTATGAACAATGGTTGCAGCTTTTCCTTCAGGCCATGGCTGAACGCCCTGACCTACAGGTGCTGATTGCTCCGCATCCCAAAACTGATGGCCAGCTTGAACGGAATGCCGTAGCAGCCTTGAAGCTGGCCAACGCCAGCGTCAGGGATGGCGCCACGCCCACTGCACAACTGGCAACAGTGGCGGATCTGGTTGTTACCCATAAGTCCACCACCGGGTTCCAGGCAGCTTGGCAGGGATTACCGGTTCTGTTTGTTGCATCAAATGATTACACAAATATTCTGATAGATGCAGGACTCGCCAGCAGGGCTTCCAGCTGGCAGCAGATGCTCAATCAGATCCACCGCGCTATTGACCAGCCGAAACGACCCGAGACCGTCTCATTCAACATGCTGGGAGTACCGGAGCAATCCCTGCAACGGATTGCCGACCATCTGCAAACCACCCGATTCCAAATCGTCGGGGCAGGTTCACCGATCCTGGAACACTTACAGGTTGAAGAAAATTAACCTCAGCCTGTGACCGGATGTAGTCCCTCTTCTGCTGCTGGTCTGATTCTCACGGCCGGCAGCGGCACACTGGTCTATGTTTATCCCCAAAAAACGTATTGCTATCCCTATCCATCATCGTGGGAGAAACATCGTCATGCAGCAGATTTCAGAAATACTGGTGCCCATTATTCGTGCCGAAGCCGTCTGTGACCCACGCCAGCTGAGTCTGTCACTGCAACTGGCCAAAACCTGCAACGCGCATTTGACCTTTATGGTGTTTGAAGAAAACATCCCCCAGCTGGTCGGCCCCATCCCCTTTGATACCTGCCTGTTGAAAAAAAGCCGTGCGCAGGAATGCCAGGTCGTGCTCGATGCCTGCTTGGCACAGGCCGAAGAAGCCGGCCTGCACGCAACAGCTGACCTGGTTTGGGGAAACCCTGTCGACTGCCTTATCCGTGAAATTCAGCATCGCAAAGTTGACTTGGTCGTAAAATCTGCGGAATACCACCACTTCCTCGGACAACGTCGTTTATCCGGCAACGACCTCAATGTCCTGCGTCTTTCCGTCGCCCCTGTGCTGCTGCTGGCAGAGGAGCAGCCGGATCATCCTGTAACATTGAAAACCCTGCTGGTCGCCGTGGATACCGATCCGGATAACGAAGCGCTGAACATCCATTTACTGGAGCTGGGCCGACAACTGGCCGAACTCCAGCAGGCCCAGCTCCATGCGGTGCATACCTGGCGCCTGATTGGCGAAGATTACATGACCCGTGCCCGACACCATGCGCCCCCCAATCTTCATACCAAGCTGGAAAATGTTCTGAAGGAAGACCATATGAAGCGATTCCAGCATCTGCTATCAGGCGCCGGTCTGAAGCACGGCGAGAATGTCACGGCTCACCTGATCCGGGGACGTGCATCGGAGGAAATATGCCGATTGGATGAAGAACTGGGTATCGATTTAATGATCATGGGCACCCATGCCCGTCGTGGTCTGGAAAAATTCATGATCGGCAATACCGCCGAAAATGTTGCTACCAGTGTGAAAAGCTCACTGCTGATCGCAAGGCCTGATCACTGACACTAAAAAGTCACCACAGGCTCAGGATTCAGGCTTTACGCACACTGACCGCTTCAAGTAGGCTAACTCCATGGAAGCAGTAAATACCATAAACGCCTCGCAGTCCCTGACAGGGCAAGGATCACGAGCCAAGATGGCAGGTAACGGGAAAAGGACATGGCCAATCATGCTCTTTGCAGTCACGGTACTGCTGGGTGTAGTTGCAGGTGTCCTTCTTCATGCCTGTGACCGGCTGGTGTCAGACCGTGCATCCGGTTATCTCTACAGTGATATTGATCGATTACCTGTCAATGAGGTCGGTGTCGTGCTCGGCACCAGTCGCTATACCCGCGACGGCCTGCCCAATGGCCATTATCTCCGTCGCCTGGAGGCGGTCACCGAACTGCTGAACGCAGGAAAAATACGCTACATCCTTGTGAGTGGGGACAACGCCACCCGCTACTACGATGAACCCTCCCGCATGCGGGCAGACCTGATCGCCATGGGCGTACCGGCTGACCGCATCTACCGGGATTATGCGGGTTTCAGAACACTGGACTCGATCGTACGTGCACACAAAGTCTTTGGACTGGAGCCATTTACCATTATTTCCCAGTCATACCAGAATGAGCGGGCAATTTTCATTGCACGAGAACAGGGGATTAATGCCATTGCCTACAACGCCCACGGGAAATTCCCGACGTCAGACTACAGCAGCCGGATAAGGGAAACCCTGGCCCGTTTTCTAGCCGTTCTGGAAGCCCGGCTGCTCAAAACTGAACCACGATTCCTGGGAGAACCGATCATCATCGGAGAAACCCCACCCACCTAAGCCATAGTGGTTAAAAGCCAGACGGCTTCTTAATTCCCATAATCTGCGCACATTTCTCTTCGGCTATACACCCAACCATCCTTGCGCTATATCAACATCCGTTACTGCATTACCTGATAGCCTTTGGGGTTTTTTCCCCATTTCCATTAACAAAGGCCTGACGACTGCTTCGCAGCACGACAGGCCATAAAAGAGACAGGTTGGCGTTACTATGGAGGTCATCAAGACCGACGTTGCCATTGTTGGCGCAGGCGGCGCCGGACTGCGCTCAGCCATTGCCGTGGCCGAGAGCAACCCGGCACTCAAGATCGCCCTTATCTCCAAGGTGTACCCCATGCGCAGCCATACGGTCGCGGCGGAAGGTGGATCCGCCGGGGTCGTACAGGCGCATGACTCCCTTGAACATCATTTCAACGATACCGTCTCCGGCGGCGACTGGTTATGTGACCAGGATGTGGTCGACTACTTTGTGGCCAATGCCACAGAAGAGATGGTTCGCCTGGAACACTGGGGCTGCCCCTGGTCCCGCAAGGACGATGGTTCCGTGAACGTTCGCCGTTTCGGCGGAATGAAAATCGAGCGTACCTGGTTTGCCGCGGACAAGACCGGCTTTCACATGCTCCATACGTTGTTTCAGACTTCCACGAAATATCCTTCCATCGAACGATTTGATGAATATTTCGCCACGGATCTGATCGTTGAGGACGGCCGCTGCCAGGGGCTGGTTGCCATTGAAGTCAAAACCGGTGAACCCAAGCTGTTCCTGGCCAAGTCAGTCATTCTCGCAACGGGCGGCGCTGGACGTGTATTCCGTTTCAATACCAACGGCGCGATTGTCACCGGTGATGGCATGGCCATGGCTTACCGGGCCGGTGTACCGCTACGTGACATGGAATTCGTTCAGTACCACCCTACCGGCCTGCCGGGCTCCGGCATCCTGATGACCGAAGGCTGTCGTGGAGAAGGCGGGATTCTGCTGAACAAGGACGGTTACCGCTACCTGCAGAATTATGGTCTCGGACCGGAAACGCCGATTGGAGAACCCCAGAATAAAACCATGGAGCTGGGTCCCCGCGATAAGCTCAGCCAGGCCTTCTGGCATGAGCAGCGCAAGGGTCGCACCATCAAGACCCCGCTGGGCGATGCCGTTCACCTGGATCTTCGCCACCTAGGTGAGAAAAAGCTAAAGGAACGTCTGCCCCTGATCTGCTCCCTCGCAAAGAATTACCTGGGTGTGGACGCTGTGCATGAACCAGTTCCGGTGCGTCCTGCGGTTCACTACACCATGGGCGGTATCCGTACTGACATCACCGCCTGCACACTGCCGGGCCTTTTTGCGGTCGGCGAATGTTCCAGCGTGGGTATGCATGGTGCCAATCGACTGGGCTCCAACTCCCTGGCGGAACTGCTGGTCTTTGGCAAGATCGCCGGTGAAAAAGCGGCTGAGTTTGCCGCTCAGGCCGAACTCAGTACCGATAGCACTCTCCAAGAGCAGGGCCGCAAGCATATTGCAGCCATCGACAACCTGCGAAATGCCAAGGGCACGGAAAAAGTCTCCCATATTCGCCAGGAGATGGTGAAAACCATGGAAGACAACTTTGGCATCTACCGACTCGGTGACGAGATGCAACAGGGTGTCGACACTATTGCTGCACTACGTGACCGATTCAGTCGTATCACTATGGAAGATCAGAGCCACGCCTTTAACACTGAGCTTCTGATGGCCCTTGAACTGAAGTCATCCCTGGAAATCGCCCATACGATTGCACTCTCAGCCTTGCTACGAAAAGAATCCCGCGGTGCTCACCAGCGACTTGACGGGTATGAGAAGCGCGATGACCAGAACTTCCTGAAGCACACACTGGCCACCAGTAATGGCGATGACGCCCCACACATTGACTACGAGAACGTCAACATTACCCGATACCAGCCGGAAGAACGCCTCTACGGCGCCGCCGCCGAGCAGCCCCGTGCGGAGAAGACCCCATGACCGGACAAACCATTACCCTTGAGGTACTCCGATACAATCCGGAAACCGATAACGAACCCAGCTTCGGCACCTTTGAGATTCCCTACCGGGATGACTGGTCACTGCTCGACGCGCTTGGCCACATCAAGGATGAGCTGGACGCCACGCTGGCCTATCGCTGGTCCTGCCGGATGGCGGTTTGCGGCAGCTGCGGCATGGTGATCAACGGCACACCGAAGCTGGGTTGTGAAACCTTCCTGCGAGATTACTACCCGGGCACCGTACGGGTAGAACCATTGGCGAATTTCCCGATTGAGCGGGATCTCATCGTCGATGCGGCTGATTTCATCGAGAAACTGGAAGCCGTTAAACCCTACATTATTAACGCGGCAGAAAAGCCAGTCTCCGAAGGCACCTACAAACAGACACCTGCAGAGCTGGCCCGTTACAAGCAGTTTTCCATGTGTATCAACTGCATGCTGTGCTATTCCGCCTGCCCTCAGTTTGGCCTGAACCCATTGTTCACTGGCCCAGCCGTGATTGCACTTGGCCATCGCTACAACTTGGACAGCCGGGATGATGGACAAACCATGCGCACCGAAGTCCTACAGGACAAGCATGGCGTCTGGAGCTGTACCTTTGTTGGCGTCTGCTCCGAAGTCTGCCCGAAATCCGTCGACCCGGCCGGTGCCATCCAGCAGGAAAAAGCGATGGGTGCCCAGGACTGGGCCCTCTCATTCCTGATGCCTCGTAAGGGAGCCAAGTCATGAGCCGACGCCCCTACAAACCCGTCATGTCCAAAACCTGGTATCTGAAGCAAACCAGTTACCGCAACTACATGATCCGGGAAATGAGCAGTGTCTTTATCGGGTTGTGGACACTGAACCTGCTGATCGGGCTGGGCAAATTGATCCAAGGTCCCGAGACCTGGTCACAATGGCTGGCACTGCAGGCCCATCCGCTGATGATCCTGTTCAGCGCGGTCACACTGGCACTGGCACTCTATCATTCGCTGACCTGGTTCCGTGCGGTACCACAGGTGATGCGGATTCAGATCGGTACATCTTTTGTGCCAGCCAAACTGATTACCAACGCCCACATCGGCGCCATGGTCGGATTCTCCGCCATCGTCCTGATTGCAACACTCTGGGGGGTATGAGATGAACGGTAAACGGCATTTTGAACCCCTGTTTTGGAGCCTGTTTGGCGCCGGTGGCATCGTGACCGCCATGGCCACGCCGGTATTGGTATTGATCATCGGGCTCTGCGTACCACTGGGGATTATTCCCGCAGAAGCGCTCTCCTATGACCGGATGATGGCCTTTGCCGGTTTCTGGTTCGGACAACTGGTGCTGGCCGGCGTGATTATCCTGAGCCTGTGGCACTGCGTGCACCGCATCTATCACAGCCTGCATGACTTTGGGTTTCATCCCGGCATTGCCGTGAAAATCCTGTTCTACGGCAGTGCGCTGGTATTTTCGATCGCAACAATCACCATGGTTCTGCTGGTATAAGCCACAAGCCACTGGCGGTCCTCTGCCGCTGATCAGGCCGGTCATTCCAGACCGGCCTTTTTCCTGTCATTTCGTCGTGGCGAGTGTTATCTGGCCTGATTGGCTGTGATAAGATTCGCTCCTTTTTTCACGCAATCTCGTACTACTCGTAAAGGGAGCAGGCATTCGTATGATTACCGCTTACCGCCTTCTGGATAACAAGCTGAAGATTGATCACCTGACCCTGCAGGATGAACTGCCCGGTGATACAGTCTGGCTGGACCTGGTAGAACCTACCGATCCGGAACGGGAGTGGCTGCATACGTATTGCGTGGAAGAAGTGCCGGACCGGGAAGACCTGAACGAGATCGAGGCTTCCTCCCGTTTCTATCAGGACAAGGACGGCACCCATATCCACAGTTTCTTTCCCCACCGTTCCGGTAAAGAACTGCGGACGATCAGTGTGTCATTCAACCTGCGCCCACACATGCTGATCACCCTGCGTGATGAGGATGTAGGTCTGTTTCGACTGGTGCGGAATTATTTCAAGCGCAACCAGATCGAGATCGATTCCCCCATGGTGGTGCTGAATGCCCTGTTTACTGCCAAGGTCGACTACCTCGCGGACTTGCTGGAAGAAGTCTACGAGACCCTCGAAGAAACCGGTCACATGGCACTGAGCGAAGACACCAATGATGGACAGCGGGATGATATTCTGAAGAACATCACCCTGCAGGAAGACATCAACGGCAAAATCCGGCTGAGCCTGCTCGACAGCCAGCGCTCTTTGCGTTACCTGGTGAGGAACCGCCGGATTCGTCTGTCGGATATTCATCAACAGGAAATCATGGATATGCTGCGCGACATTGATTCCCTGTTGCCACATACCGCCTTCCTGTTCGACAAAATCAACTTCCTGCTGGATGCGGTGATGGGTTTCATCAACCTGGAACAGAACAAGATCATCAAGATCTTCTCTGTAGCCGCCACCATCTTCATGCCACCGACACTGATTGCCAGTAGCTATGGTATGAACTTCGAGTTGATGCCGGAACTGCACTGGACGTACGGTTACCCAGTGGCTATTGGCATCATGATCGCCAGTGGGTTGAGCACCTACCTGTTCTTTAAACGGAAAGGCTGGCTCTAAGCAACATTACAGACATGAAAAAGAACCCGGATTATTCCGGGTTCTTTTTTATCTCAATGCTGACGTCGGGTTTGTCGAATCCGCAGACCAATCACAATAATGGTCAGCAACAGTGGCACTGCAAAAATATTGATCAATTTCAGGCGTGTGCCCAGATTTTCAATATCCTGATTCAGCTGATGCTGCACATCCCGCAACTCTTTACGAATCTTCAGCTTTTCCTGCTGGAAGCGCGCCAGCTCCTTTTGTTGATCATCACTCAGGATCAAGGCATCTTGCCCCTGCTTGCCCGCCTGCAACGCCAACAGTTTGTTTTCCGTTTCCTGCAACTGTTGTGTCAGCGCTTCTTCCTTATTCATGAAGCTGGCCTGGGCTTCACGCTCCAGCATATCAACCCGGGTGAACGGCCGGGAATACTGACCGCGACTGCGGATACTGATAAGATCCGCATTGCCGATGAGGTTGTCCACCATGTTCACCACCATATCGCCATTGTTGGCAAACGGTGTAGCCATCTGCTGGCCAAAGAAGTTGTTCACCTGAACCCAGAGGCGGTTGGAGAGTACATCGGTATCCGCCACCAATATCAGGTTGACCGGTTTCTGAGAGGCCATGATCTGAGGTTTTTCTTCGACGGTATCAACCGACTCACTCTCAGCAACTTCTTCTTCCTCTTCCTCGGAAACCGTGGCCTCGACAGGCAACGGTTGATCTTCAACGGTTGATTCTGACATCACATCCCGCGACCCGTTCTCTTCATCCAGCGTCTCCGCTTTCGGCTGGGGGCGTCCATCAGGAAAAGCGGTTTTGACATTACCGGTGATCCTGGCCGCCAGCACATAGTGCTCACCGGCAGGCTGGTAATCCTTATAGAGCACCTTGGGATCATACAGCATGGCCAGTTGCGCAGAATCCAGCAATGCTGAGTTGATGCCGGACTGAATCAGGGGTTCCATCGTGACCAGTGCGTTGTCCTTCAGCTTGATTGCACCCGCACTGGCGAAATTGACGGTTTTAAGATTCGCCGTCACTACGTCATCAGAATCAAAGCTATCCTCACCAAGTCCCAGAATCCCCAAATGACGCACCGGACGTCCCGACCGACCACCAACAGCCAGGGCATGGTCTTCATCTGCCACAAACCGTTCCGGCACCATTTCAACGCCCCAGGCACCCAGTAAGGTTTCCATGTAAGCAGAACGCGGCGCACTACCGCCGCCCATCATGCCACCGCCCTGGGCAGACTCTTCTGCATAGGGATCCAGAAATACCAGGGCATGACCACCCTTAAGGACATACTGGTCAATGGCATACAGCGTATCGTCAGACACTTCATCCGGCAGGATCAGCACCAGTAACCCGACATCATCAGGAATCGTTTTTACCGTATTCCCCAGATACTGAACGTCATATAACTGCTCCAGCTGGGTAATACTCATCCACGATTGTCCAGGACGTTGGGTCATGTAATCGTAACCGCCGTTAACCGGAACACCACTGATCACCGCCACCTTGGGACGGCTTTTCTGACCAACCGAGTAAATCAGGTTACTGATGTCATATTCCAGGAATCGCTCCTTGTCCGGGTGGAAAAAACCAATAATTTCCTGACGACCTTGATCCATCGTCGGCATGTCTGTCTGCGCTTCCGCCACAGTAGCCTTCTCACCCTTCTCCGCGCCACCGCTCAATGCAACGAGGCCAAAGTAAACCTCCTTGTTGCCCATGAAGAGCGGAACAGCCTGCAGTCCATACCCTGCAGCCTCATCTTCCTGTTCAGAAAAAGGCTCGGGATCAATCACTTCCAGCGTAACCTTCCCGCCGGATACCTGGGCATATTCGCGTAAAAGCTCCTCGACCCGGTTGGCATAATTACGTAACTGGGGAATGTCTTCCGTCGCCTTACGGGAATAAAAGAGCTTCAGGATCACCGGTTCCTGCAGGTCTTGCATCAGGTTCCGGGTTCCCTGAGACAGGGTATAGAGATGATCTTCCGTCAGGTCGACCCGGGCGCCACGGAACGCCATCTGGATCACAACCGTCGCCAACAGCACCAGAACAGCCAGCACCACGAGCCCTGTCTTTGAAAACAGTTTGTTCGTCATCGCCTGCTCCTCAGTCTGCCTTTTTCATATCAATGACAATGGCCGTGGCCAGAAGCCATGCCGCCATCATGACCAGGAAATACATCACATCCCGCAGATCCAGCACCCCTTTGCTGATTGCTTCAAAGTGTGTCAGGAAACTGAGTGCGCCAATGGCATCAACAACCGGTGCAGGCGCCCAGGACTGGAAGGCATCCAGCACGATTGGATAACCTGCAACAACCAGCAGGAAGCAAACAACCACACTGAGGATAAAGGCAATGACCTGGTTACTGGTCGATGCCGACATACACGAACCGACAGCAATAAATCCACCGGCCATCAACCAGCTGCCCAGGTAACTCGCAAAAATAACGCCGTTATCCGGACTCCCAAGGTAATTGACCGTCAGCCACATGGGGAAAGTCAGCAACAGCGCCAAACCGGTAAAGACCCAGGCTGCCAGGAACTTGCCCAACACCGCCTGCCCCAGACTGACGGGCAGGGTCAGCAGCAGTTCCAGCGTGCCGGTCTTACGTTCCTCGGCCCACAACCGCATGCTCACGGCCGGTATCAGAAAGAGGTATAACCAGGGGTGAAACATGAAAAATGGCATCAGGTCAGCCTGGCGACGCTCGAAAAAATTCCCCAGGTAAAAGGTGAAGACACCAGTCATCATCAGAAATATCACGATATAGACATACGCGAGTGGCGTCGCAAAATAGCTGCTCAGTTCACGCCGGAAAATCACATTAACGCTGTGCATCAGGCCATCTCCCTCTGCAGCTCACCACGGGTCAGCATCCGGAACACATCATCCAGACGGCCACGCTCCACATACAGTTCTTCCACTGACCATCCTTTTTCCTGCAGCAACTGGTTCACGGCAGGAAAAAGGTCAGCGTTGGCCTCCGACAGCAGTGTGTAACGCGCAGCCTGATCAATTCCCACTTCAACACCAGCAACTCCGGGCAGTTGACCAAGGCTGGCCTTCGCTTCATCCTGTGCTACGTCCGGAAGGATCACGGTGACGGCACGGTGATAGCGGGAACGACGCTCCAGCTCATCCGGTGATGCATCTGCCAGAACACGCCCACCCGCTATCACAATGGCGCGGGTACACACGGCAGTGACTTCTTCCAGAATATGGGTAGAAATAATGACAATCTTTTCTTCTGACAGGCTGCGGATCAGTTCCCGCACCTGATGTTTCTGGTTAGGATCTAGCCCATCCGTCGGTTCATCAAGGATCAACACGGCCGGGTCATGGAGGATAGCCTGAGCAATACCGACCCTACGACGGAATCCCTTGGAAAGGGTATCAATGGATTGATGCATCACCGATTCCAGCGCCAGTTGCTCCACCACATGCTGAATACGGATGGTTTTATCATCCCTTTTCAATCCACGGATATCCGCAATGAAATCCAGAAAACTGGCGGGGGTCATCTCACCGTACGCGGGCGCCCCTTCCGGCAGGTAACCCAGCATCCGCTTGGCACCTACAGGATCCCGCAGCACATCATGCCCGCAGACACTGACAGCACCTGCCGTTGGCTTGATAAAGCCACTGATCATCTTCATGGTGGTGGATTTGCCGGCCCCGTTGGGGCCCAGGAAGCCAAGCACTTCGCCCGGCCCGACAGAAAAGGTAATTCCGTCAACGGCCGTGAACCGGCCAAAGGTCTTTTTGAGGTTGTCGATTGTTATCATCGCTGTCTGATCCAGTCTCCACAGGTTCAATACAGTTCTGGTTCGCCATGACAGCTCCCGGCAACATCAAGTGCGTCCGGAAGATATACGCCAGCATCACAACATCCCTGGCTTGTTGGATATCCTGTTAACCCTGCCTCACTCGATAAGACCGGAGGCATACATTCAAAGCGAACGAAGCATAGACCACTTTTTGGTCAAAAAGTTCCCGAATTCATGATATTTTTGGCAGAAAAATACCATAGTCAAAGCAGGGGTTTCGCAATCAGTCAATCCGGGTTTGTCAGGCCATTGTAATCCGACAATAATTAACCTCAGACTACCTGTAATATCCCCGTCTCAAGCCGTACCGGAACCTGTACACCACCCCAGAAGGTTCCGTCCGATCCGGAAACTCGGGTTAACCGTCAAGACAGTCCTGCGACTGGGCGGATTAAGGTATTATTGAAGAGAAACAGCTCAGGGAAAACGATCTTAATGTCAACCGCAGTGAACAAGCTAAAAGTCGCCTCCAACCAGCTTTCTGCCCGCCAGACGCCGTCAGAGCTGGAATTCAAGGACACCGACGAGCTGGAACCTTTTGTCGGTACACTGGGCCAGGAGCGGGCCGTCGGCGCAATCCAGTTCGGCGTCGCTATGCAGCGTTCCGGCTATAACATCTATGTTATGGGAGAATCAGGTACGGGCCGGACCTCCTATGTACGGCACTATCTGAAAAGTGAAGCCAAGCGGATGGAAGAGCCCTCTGACTGGGCTTACGTTAATAATTTTGATATTGCGCGCTCCCCCTCCGTGCTGCAACTGCCAGCAGGTACCGGCCAGGTGCTCCAGGCGGATTTCGACAAACTGATCGACAACCTGCTGGATACGTTCCCGGCCGCCTTCGAACACCCAACCTACCAGCAGCGCAAAAGCATTATTGAGCGCAACTTCAACAAGAGTTACGACCTGGCCATAGACCGAGTAGAACAGGAGGCGCTGCGCCGCAACATCGCCCTGTTCCGGGAAGCCGGCTCCCTGACCTTCGCGCCTATGTGCGAAGGCAAAGCTATGGATGAAACTGAATTCGCCAGACTGCCTGATGAGGAACGGGAACGTTTCAATAACGACATCACCGAGCTCGAAACCCTGCTCAATGATGGACTGGCCGAACTGCCCCAGTGGAAGCGGGAGTCCAGCGAAGAGCTGCGCAAGCTCAACCACGACACCATCGACAAGGCGCTTGAGCCGCTGATCAAACCGCTCAAGAAAAAGTACAGCAAGCACAAAGATGTTCTGAACTATTTGGCGGCGATGAAACAGGACCTGCACAAGGTCGTTGTGGAAATCCTGGCAGAAGAACGGGCCATTGAGTCCCGTGATGACGGCAGCAAACGTGCCCAGCTGGAAGAACAGTACGCGCCCAATATCGTTGTAGGCCACAAGAAAAAAGCGCCCGCACCGGTGGTGTTTGAGTCTCACCCCAACTACAAGAACCTGTTTGGCCGGGTGGAATATGCTGCGGAGATGGGTGCACTGATCACCAGCTACCGCCAGATTTGTCCGGGCAGTCTGCACAAAGCCAATGGTGGCTACCTGGTGATTGAAGCCGCCAAACTGCTGGATGAACCGTTTGTCTGGGAAGCACTGAAACGGGCACTGAAAGAAGAACAACTGAAAATCGAATCACCGGCCGCCGAGCTGGGCCTGGTGAACACCATCACCCTGACGCCGGATGATATTCCTCTGAACGTCAAGGTGATCCTGATTGGTTCCCGGCAGATCTATTACCTCCTGCAGGAACTGGATCCGGATTTTCACGAAATGTTCCGGGTTCTAGTGGATTTCGACGGCTACCTGGAACGCACCCCGGACACCATCCACGCCTTTGCCCGTCTGTTAAAGACCCGGGCAGATGACGAAGCCTATCCGGCGCTGACGTCCCAAGCCGTTGCCCGC
Source organism: Oceanospirillales bacterium LUC14_002_19_P2 (assembly GCA_002084115.1). Lineage (GTDB taxonomy): Bacteria > Pseudomonadota > Gammaproteobacteria > Pseudomonadales > Endozoicomonadaceae > Kistimonas. Next base: position 15,361 of record MUIA01000084.1, read on the forward strand.
ATGGTGGAACACAGTTCACGTCTCGCTGAACACTGCGACCACCTGTCAGCCCATATCGGCAACCTGTTCGACCTGCTGGCTGAAGCAGATTTCATCCGCCGTATGGCCAAAGGGCGGAAGATTACTCACCATCACATCAACAAAGCGTTGGAAGCAAAAGCGGAACGCACCAGCCGGGTCAGCAAAGAAATACAGAAGGAGATGTTGGAAGGCAGCATCCTGATTGACACTGAGGGTACGGCCATCGGCAAGATCAATGGACTGACCGTCCTCGCGGTCGGCGATACCAGTTTTGGTTCACCGGCCCGTATCACTGCAGCGGTGTACCCGGGTTCTCAGGGTATTGTCGATATTGAACGGGAAGTTCAGCTGGGTCAGGCCATTCACTCCAAGGGGGTCATGATCCTGACTGGCTACCTGGGTGCCCGTTATGCCCAGCATTTCCCGCTGGCTATCTCTGCCAGTCTGGCCATGGAGCAATCCTATGGGTATATCGATGGCGACAGTGCATCACTGGCCGAACTCTGCTGTCTGATTTCTGCCCTGACCGAGATCCCGATTAACCAGGGACTGGCTATCACCGGCTCCATCAACCAGCATGGTCAGGTGCAAGCCATCGGTGGTGTGAATGAGAAAATTGAAGGGTTCTTTGATCTTTGTAAGGCCCGGGGACTGAAGGAAAGCCAAGGGGTGATTATTCCCGCATCCAACGTCCGCAACCTGATGCTCAAACCCGAGATTCAGGATGCTGTCCGTGCCAAACAGTTTACGGTCTACGCGGTCTCTGAGGTTGAGGAAGCCCTGGAAATCCTTTGCGGTATGAAACCCGGCAAACTCAACAGTCGCGGCAAATACCCGAAAGGCACCATCAACTACCGTGTACTGGAGCGACTCAAGGAGATTGCTGAGCTCGCCAAGGATTCCCACTGATTGTGCGCATGTAACGCCACTCAGTTTGTCATCCTGACCGGAATACGCCGGCGACCCCAGTCGCCGGCGCTCTGTTCAAAGACGCCAGGCAACGCAGCACCGCAATGGTTGCAACAGCCTTTGCCATTCAACTGCCAGTCACCCAGCTGATACCAATCCCGCTCAATCAACCGCTCACCGCAAGCGTGGCAATAGGTGCTACTGCCGGTGGGATCATGCACATTCCCTGTATAGCAGTAACGAATACCATTTTTCATGGCAATCTTTCTTGCCCGAGTCAGAGTTGCCGCCGGTGTGTTGGGCTTGTCAGTCATTTTCCAGTCCGGATGGAATGCTGAAAAATGCAACGGTACATCAGGCCCCAAGTGCTCAACGATCCACCCCGTCATGGCGTCCAGTTCTGCATCGGAGTCATTTTCATCCGGAATCAGCAAGGTTGTGATCTCGAACCAGACATTGGTTTCCCGACGAAGATAAATCAGTGTCTCCAATACCGGCGCCAACTCACCACCACAGATTTTCTTGTAAAAACGCTCCGTGAATGCCTTGAGATCGATATTGGCAGCGTCCATATGACGGAAAAAATCGACCCTCGGTTCATCACAGATATAACCTGCCGTGACCGCTACTGAACGTACGCCAACCTCATGCCCGGCCTGGGCCACATCATTCGCATACTCAAGGAAAATAATGGGATCATTGTAGGTGAATGCCATACTGCGGCATTTCAGCTGAACGGCTGCAGCGGCTAGCCGTTCCGGCATGCCGCTGTCCGCCAGCGAGTCAATCTGCCGGGATTTACTGATATCCCAATTCTGGCAAAACTTGCAGGCCAGGTTGCAACCCGCGGTACCAAACGACAACACCGGCGTGCCCGGCAGAAAATGGTTAAGGGGTTTCTTCTCAATGGGGTCAATACAAAAACCGCTGGAACGACCATAACTGGTCAACACGATCGCATCATCCCGACGCTCCCGCACAAAACAGAGCCCCTGCTGCCCCTCCCGCAGCTTGCACGCCCGGGGGCAAAGGTCACACTGTATTCGCCCGTCATCCAGCCCATGCCAGTAACGGGTCGGAAATGCCGATGGCGGTACGATGGATGCATGAACCATGGCCATTCCCTCCTTAGAGTTTCCTGCCACTAAGCATTAGGCAAAATGCCCGGAGATGCAAAAAACCAATTGCCGTTGGTCTCCCTAGGCCTGATCAGTAAATAATCTGATGTATTTACCCTGTGACGGTTATACTTAACTATGCTCGACAGACTGGGGGCCTGCGATGAAAACACGACAACCTGCCGTGGCGGGAAGCTTCTATCCTGCCAACACCGAAAAGCTGGATGCTGCTATCACCACCTTCCTTGCCAATGCACCGAAGCGGGATCTGTCGCCCAAGATACTGGTAGTGCCCCATGCCGGTTACATCTATTCAGGACAAACAGCCGCGACAGCCTATCGCCTGCTACAGGAGCAGGCTGATACGATTCGTCGGGTCATTCTGCTGGGTCCCAGCCACCGTGTTCCCTTCCGGGGGCTGGCACTGCCGGACTGCGAAACATTTACCACACCATTGGGCGACGTCCCTCTGGACACCCAGGCCATGCAGGCTCTGCTCAGCCTCGGGCAAGTACAGGTTCTGGATGCGGCCCATGCCATGGAACATTCACTGGAAGTTCAGGTTCCGTTTCTGCAGCGCAGCTTGAACGATTTCCACCTGGTGCCGCTGGTTGTGGGTGATGCCTCAACCATAGCCGTAGCGGAAGTACTGGAAGCCATCTGGGGCGGTGATGAAACCCTGATTGTGATCAGTACCGATCTCAGCCACTACCATACCTACGATGAAGCCCGCGCCCGGGATGCCGCCACTGTCAAAGCCATTGAACAACTGACCCCAAACCTGACCGGCGGCCAGGCCTGTGGCTGTCGACCACTGAATGGTTTGCTGGAAGTTGCCAGGCAGAAAGGGATGCAAGTATCTACGCTGGAAGTCTGTAATTCCGGTGATACCGCTGGTGATAAAAACCGGGTCGTGGGTTACGCCGCATTTGCCCTGCAATAATTGACGCTATCAGAGCTAAACATGAAAGTCCCACTGGCCTGAAAGGAAAACACCATGTGGACAGAGGAAGACCAGGCACAATTACTGGCCACTGCAAGAAAGAGTATTGAAAATGGCCTGCATTCAGGTAAGCCGCTGGTGCCAGAAATGACAACAGCGTCCAATCCGCTACAGGCTATCAGGGCCAGCTTCGTGACACTGACTCTGAATCAAAATCTTCGCGGTTGTATTGGCTCTCTGGAAGCGCATCGCCCTCTCATCAATGATGTCGCGGCTAATGCGTATTCCAGCGCTTTCAAGGATCCACGTTTTCCTCCAGTCTCAGCCGAAGAACTGGAAAAGATTACTGTAGAAATTTCGATCTTATCACCCATGGCACCGATGCAGGTCAACGGTGAACAGGATTTACTCGAGCAATTGCAGCCCGGCATTGACGGTCTGCTGATTGATGACGGCCGTCACCGTGCAACCTTCCTTCCGCAGGTCTGGTCACAGTTACCCGAACCCAAACAGTTTCTGAACCACCTGAAACGCAAAGCTGGCATGCCGCTGGAAAGTTGGCCTGACACCATGAAATGTTATCGCTACCACTGTGATAAGTTTCGGGAGCAGACAGCCTAAAATAACCTGCCTGCTCCAAGCCCTGACAACAGAGAACCCGTCATTAAATACTCTTGCGAACGGGCACCCATTCCCCCTGATTCACCACTGGTCCCATCTTATAACCACTGGGCGCCCCTTGCGGTGATTCAACCGTAATCACCAACGGTGTTTCCACCAGCTGATCCCGCCAGGACTTTTCGAGTTTAACCGTCTTCACACCCTGCTTTGGCAAGATGCCCAGGGAAACCGGCTCCTGTCCCTTGAGCATCAGCCAGAGCTCACAGACTTGGCCATCGGGCAGATCCACTGGCTGGATGGCATTCATGCTGACAGTATTGGTCGAAAGTGACGCATTCACGATCCACTCAGGCTGTGCGGTCTTACCCTGAACAACATACACATAATCACCGTCAACGGCCGGATAAGGATTACGCAAAAACAGTAACCCCGCCACCAGCAGCATGGCGAACAATCCGGCGGCAGCGCTTTTCCAGACCAACAGCTTATCCCACCAGCGACCAGTCGGACGGGTTTGAGCACACACTGCTTTCCAAACACGATCGGGGGGCGTCACAGGAGTTAATGATTGATTCAGGGTATCCAGACTCTCTCGCCACTGGGCCACCTCTCTCTGGGCATCATGACTGACTGACAGCAGGGCTTCGAACGCCGCTTTCTCATGTTGATCCAACAATCCCAGTACATAACTCAAGTTACGCACAAGACTGAAAATACGGCATTATTGCCGGTATGAAACACGATCTGATTGAGCTGTACTCTGACTACCTTCTGTCCTCTTTTGGCAAAACAACCGCAACCGGTT
>MUIA01000244.1 GCA_002084115.1 Oceanospirillales bacterium LUC14_002_19_P2
GGGATGTGACACCCTTGTGACACTTTGATCGAATCCAGCTGGAAGGCGCTAAAACACTGGATTCGTGGGGGTTATATGGTGGGCCCAGAAGGACTTGAACCTTCGACCTGCCGATTATGAGTCTCGAATAATAGTGTTTTTTATAATCCCGTACAGTTTTAAATGAAATCATAACCTGTTGTAAATAAACAAATTGTTCTGTTATTGTTTCCCGTACCGTTCTAGAATTTTCCATATAAGCCCGACAGAAGTGGGGAGCAATACGGGGAGCAAAATATGTCAAGGATCACTGACGCTAAATTGAAAGCCCTCAAAGGCAAAGTGAGTGAACCCGTCGGTAGCCGTGGGGACGGTAACGTGGTGTTCTGGCGTCGTGCTTCTGGAAGCATTGAAGCTTACTATCGCTACCGTAATAAAGGCTCTGATACCCTCGTAAAAATCGGACAATACAAGCTGACCAGAGATGGGGGCGGTTACACGCTTGCCGAGTGCAGAGACAAGGCTTTTGAGTTGGCACGTATCCGTCGAGAAGTAGCGGGAGACTTAAAGGAGCATCTTGAGGCACAGGCTGTTATCCAACAGAGGGAACAGCAAGAGAACAAAACGCGAGTAGAAGAAGAGGCAAAAAGAGGAACGCTCAAAGACCTTTGTGAGAGCTATGTCGCTAACCTTGAAAGGCAAGGAAGAAAGAGCACCAGAAACGTTGAGCGTGCACTTATATGTTATGTGTTTGAGCCATTCCCCAAGCTGGCAGGCATGAAGGCATGCGATATTCGCCCGGATGATGTTGTCACCATATTGAGGCGCATGATTGAGAATGGAATAACCACCACGACAAATCGTGTCCGTAGCTACCTTCACGCAGCCTATGAGCATGGCTCAAGGTCAGACCATGACCCGATGGAGCAGGTAGCCCACGGCAAGCGGTTTATGATCAAACACAATCCTGTTTCTGTCGTACCCAAGCAATCCAGTTTTGAAAGAGTTAGAGAGCGTTGTCTAACCCATGAGGAGATTTACCGTTTGTGGCATGAGTTCCCAGAGTCCTTAGGCGGTCAAAGCCCGGTTTATGGGCTGATGCTTCGCTTTATGTTGGCAACAGCAGGCAACAGGCCGGAGCAGTTAAACGATTGCCGTTGGTCAGACTTTGATGAAGATCGCCGCACGTTCACCTTTTACGACAGCAAGGGTAGAAACGGTAAGCCTAAAAAACGAGTAATGCCACTCTCAAACAGGGCTTTGGCAATACTGAATGAACTCAAGACTATATCGGGAAATCACGAGTGGATATTCAGCATAACCGGAAAGGCACCTACGCGGACTGATAACCTGGCTGGAGTCTTGCGAGATTACTGTGACGTCATTGAGAAAAGGTCGAGGGATGAAGGGCTGGAGCCCCCTGAGCGTATCTGGTCGAAGGACATACGCAGAACAGCAACAAGCTTACTTATTGAGTGCGGCGTAAAACAGGAACAACGTTTTCAGCTTCAGAGTCGAGGCGATGGAAGCGTTGAAAGCAAGCACTACGACCATTCCGACCGCTTGCCAGAAAAGCGTGAAGCCTTGAAGATGTATGACGCTCTGTTAGACAAGATCCTGAAGGGTGAAAACGTGAAGCTGGTGGATATGGAAAAATTCAGAAAGAAACCCGCCAGTGACCGGGCAGCAACGAGTTGACAATATGGATTTGGTCAGCCTTGGGTAGCTCCTGAAGAGGCATGCACCCGCTTGCTCTGGCCGACCGATCGAATGCGGGGGATAGTATGGGGGACGATGGGATGAGTGAAGACCTGAGCCACTGGCTATTACAAGAAACATATACTGTTGCTGAGACTGCACTTCTTTTAGCGGGAATAGAACCGTTCTCAGTAAAGCGGTCGGTAGAAAAAGCAATCGAGATGGATCACAGCAGAGCTTATAAGGCGCTTTCGTTTCAGAAAGCTCTGGCGAGAGAAATTAAAACTGAAGAGGGTTTTTTTCATCGGGCATCGGTAGTGTATTTCGGGTCTGAAGAGCGTGACTTGGCACAAATAAAAGTACCAAGATATTTGGAATTGTGTAGAGGTGCTGCGATGTTAAATGATCCAACGCGCACACCAACCGTAGAATCATTGGGCGTGTCTTTATCGGTTGAACTAACCCGCTTGTATAAAGATGATGTAATAAAATGGGCCAACCATAAAATGCTGACATTTCCGTATGGCTGCTCCAATGATTCGCCAGGTACAAAGCAGGATGCCATTCCCCAATTAGCCAGGCTGTTTGATGCTGATAATCCTTACGTGTCAGGGAAAATGCGTGCTGCTATCACTGTCCTTTGTGAATTGATGGAAAAGGGGACGGGAAAACGCACACCGAAGATGGCAGCATTGGAAATGCTCAAAGAGAAATACTCAGATATTGGTGACTTGGAAGAAGTAGCCAAGGTGATTAGTTGGCACACTACAGGAGGCAGCAAGCAGTTCCCTCCCCTTGATGAGTATCTGAAGCAAAAGTCTGAAAAATAACCCTCCCCATATTTGAGCCCTTGTTCTACAGGGGTTCAAGCATACTTACCCCCCGTTTTTAGAACCTACCCACCTTACCATAACCATCTTTTCTCATTTGGTACGCGCCTTATCTTTGACCGTGGGACGTAAAGAAAAACCACGGTACAACATGGAGACCGAAACATGGCGCAATCCGCACCGAAGTACCTAACCCGCAATGAAGTACTTACCCGTTACGGGATCGGTAACACCACTCTTTATCGATGGATAGGCGATGAAGAAATCCGGTTTCCCAAGCCTGTCCAGTTGGGTGCTCGCTGTGTGCGCTTTCTGGAATCCGCTTTGGAGCAATGGGAAGAGAAGCGCCAGACAGAGGCCGCTTAAGTAATGTAATGGAAGCCGGGTTATCAGCTGCCACTGAGTCCCCCGGAAAAAGCAAAGGTAGAACACGTATATGAAACCAGAAACGAAGAAAGAGCGCATCCTTTATGCGTTTCTTGAATCAGGCATGGACGGACTCAGCCAGGTTGAGGTTGCCAGCCCGTACCAGGGTTACACGTTCAGGCATCAGGCAGGAAAGTTCTGGAGTAGTTGCCTCAATTCGGATGTGTCGGTACTCGGCAAGCAGGGAATAACGGTTGCTCGTCAGCCTGACCCGTACGTAAACAAAGCGGGAGACCGGGCTCAGTTCAAACGCTATTGGCTCAAGGATAGAGATGCTGCCCGACAAGCGCTTTCCCTTCTGAACCTGTGCCGAAATAGCCGGAATGAAGCGCCGCTGCCGGAATACCTGGCTCAAACGTTGGTGGATCAATTTCCAGAGACCAGGCAGGAACCCAGGACCAGCTAATCAATTAACAGCAAGGGGGTTACGCAGTCCCCCTGAAACGAAACGGATTCGATAACAGAACTCAGGACAGAACATGAAAACTGTATCCATGACCATTCAGGTAACACCAGAACAGAAAGCCCTTCACCTTTGCTCAGGGCTTGCCGAGATCGACAGGGAACTTGAGCAGATCAAGTACCAAATTCCTCCACGCTCTGAGTGTGTACAGGTGCAAGACGGCGAACAGTCAAGGACGTGCCGTGAGTTGGAGGTAGAGTTCTGTCCCCGCTGTGAAACCACTGAACCACTGGCCCAACAATGGCAAAAGCTGAAAGCCAGACGATATAGCACCTTGAAGAAGATGCGAGCACTGGGAAGCAGTAGCCAAGCCTGAGTAGCTGCGACGGCCAGGGCGGGAAACCCCACTTTGGCCTCAGACTTCACACCAGAATAATCGAGTTAAGAACAATGAAAATATTGCCTGACAATAGGAGAAGCTTGTATGACCGGCACAAGTCCAATGACCTGTTTCGGGAACAATATCTGGCGCTGACCGGCCACCCAATCACAACGCTTCAGTTCCTTGCTCAGATTGCAGAAAACACGGCAGGCCGTGACGCTGGTGATGAGCAGGCAGTGAGAGATAACTGTCGTTTCCTGAAGGAAGAACTTCAGTTGCTCGCTCGCAAGATGGCACCGCTCATTCCCTCAAATATCAAAGGCTGACCCATGAACGGCAAGCCTGAAGATATCAATGGACATGCCTGGACGAATCCAGGCAAGAGGCCGACTGGGAGACTGCAGATTAGCGTCAACGGTAAGCCGGTCATGATGCACCCGAACCATTGTTTTTACTTGTCTCTGTGCTGGATCAAGCCTGAAAACAGACAGGTTGCGTATCAGGCAATGGAGAAAGGGTTAGACCCGTGCGAGGTTTACCTGTTTCTCGAAAAGGATGGGCCCGAGCCTTCAATCAGGAGGAAAAACCAATGAACTCAAACAGGGCGGCGGCCTTGGCAAGCATAACCGCAGCATTGGGTGAAAATGAGCCGGAGACAAAAGAGACTCTGCCTCGCACTCCTCATTCTGACAGGCAAACGGCCAAAGGTGTCAATGTCAGGGCGTTGGCGCATGCTGAGGCCGTCAACGCTGTGATAGATGACGATTGTATCAACGCACCACCCATGATTCCGGCAGATGCCTTTCCCCCTGATCTTCAATCTGCAGTGTCGGCAGCCTGTAGCGGCACTGAGGCGCACCCCATGGCTGTCGCTCTCCACCTGGTAACGATGTTTGCCTCCCATATAGGCCAGCAGCGCTACATCAGGATAGGGGACGACAAGCAAGCGCTGGACTTCTGTTCGATACTGGTGGGACGCACCGGCAAGGTTAAGGGAACTGCGGAGAAACCGGCAGACCTGATCAACAGGCTGGCATGCCAAGACCTTGTAACCCGACATGGTTATACACCGCCACGCTGTATCAGTGGGTTGTCATCGGGAGAAGGGTTAATTCAGGCAATCAAAGACCCCGCTGACGCGGATGACGAAACCGGAACCTATGACAAGCGGTTACTCGTCATTGAGTCTGAGTACGCCAATATCCTGTCTCAGGATCAACGGGGCGGTAATACCCTGTCAGTGGTGCTCAGGGATGCGTTTGATGGCAAGACACTCTCAAATCAGACCGTAAACCCAAGGACGGCCACATCGCCCCACATCAGCATTATTGGCCATATTACACCGGGGGAGCTGGTCAGCCATAAATCCTTTGAGGCGCAGTCTGTTAATGGCGCACTGAATCGTAACCTGATCTTTTTTGCCGCAAGGCCAAGGGCTGTACCACGGCCAAGAGCATTTACGGAACAAGAACGGGATGCCCTGAGCAAGTGGTTTGCGGATACGATCTTTCGATCCCGGAACGGTAACCCGACAGACAGTTATCTTGAGCGGAACACCGGTAAGGAAATGGTGATGTCTGAAGCCGCAGGCGCAATACTCGATGCCGAGTACATTGTCCGTGAGGCAGAGCAGGACAGAATGCCGGAACGACTGGCAAACCCCTGTTCACGACACCGGGTGTTTGTCTGGCGACTGTCTGCCTTGCTTGCTCTGATGGACTACAGCGATGTCATTCAGGCGGATCACGTAAGGCAGGCATACAAGTGGATTGATTACTCTAGAGACAGTATCCGTTACCTGTTGAACACGGCACGCCAGGAGGCTGAACAGGCAGCATTGACGACGTTCGCTGACGAGGTCTGTGAAGCCATTGGGCGCATTAACAACGGCCAGGGTTGTACCAAAACCGCGATACACGATCATTTCAACCGGAACAAGACTGCCGCTCAGTTGGATGATGCGTTGAAGCTGCTGCTGTCTGAGTCACCGGCAAGAGTGGAAGTCGTGACGGCACAACGAAAAGGGAGGGGCAGACCGTCGAAAACATTCCAGGTTACGAAAAAAACGAATTAACGAATTAAATCGCTTCAGCCCGTACTGGCAGGGGGTATTTTATTCGTAACCACCTCTACGAATTAAATCAATGTACGAATTAATTCGTACCTCAGCAGGCTGGCCCGGTCACTGGCAATCACCAGACCGGGCGAATCCCCTGAAAGCACGACAACCCCCTATTTAATTCGTAACCCCTAATTTATTCGTACTTTGGATTACGAAGAAAATAACGGCCTGCAACCCCCATTCCAGAGCGGCGTGTAAGCCCCATGCGTAATTAATTCGTTTCTTCGTTTTTTTCGTAAATGAACCTGAAAAGTCCGGATATCCGATGTTGTTGCAGGGTAACGGTTCCAGCATCCAATAAAAGCCGGGAATCAGGTAGAAGACAGTAAGTGTTTTACCTAAACGACACCGACTACTTAAACCTGTCCAACTGTGTAAAAATGCGTCATCAAAGACAGTGACCGGTTACCCAGGTATGGCCATCGACAAATCCAGACTCACTGAATCTGACATCATCTCCAAGTTCATCCTCCCCGCCATCAAAGATGCGGATTGGGACGATATGACCCAAATCCGGCAGGAAGTAAAACTGCGGGATGGCAAGGTGGTGGTCCGTGGCCAGGCAGCGGCGCGGAAGAAAGTTAAGTCGGCAGACATCGTCCTCTATCATAAACCCGGTTTGCCGCTGGCAGTGGTCGAAGCCAAGGCCAACCAGCATGAAATCGGCAAGGGAATGCAGCAGGCGCTGGATTATGCCCGACTGCTGGATGTACCGTTTGCCTTTGCTTCTAACGGCGACGGGTTTGTTTTTCACGACAAGACCAATCCTGCCGCCCTGGAAACCGAAATCCGGCTTGAAGACTTTCCGACACCGTCGCAACTCTGGCAGAAGTTCTGCGACTGGAAGGGCTACACCGAACAACAGTTGCCCATTATCACCCAGGATTACTACGACGATGGCAGCGGCAAGTCACCCCGCTATTACCAGCTACAGGCCATCAATAAATCCGTAGAGGCAATTTCTGCGGGGCAGGACCGTGTACTGCTGGTCATGGCCACCGGTACCGGCAAAACCTACACCGCGTTCCAGATCATCTGGCGACTGTGGAAGGCCAAGAGTAAAAAGCGCATTCTGTTTCTGGCGGATCGTAATGTGCTGGTGGATCAGACAAAAACGAATGACTTTCAGCCCTTCGGTTCTGCGATGACGAAGGTGACCAAGCGCACCGTTGACCCGGCCTATGAAATCCATCTGGCGCTCTATCAGGCGCTCACCGGGCCGGAAGAGCATCAGAAAGCCTACAAACAGGTAGACCCGAACTTCTTTGATCTGATCGTGATCGACGAATGTCACCGGGGCAGTGCTGCGGAAGACAGCGCCTGGCGTGAAATTCTCGAATACTTCAACAGCGCTACCCAGATCGGCCTCACGGCCACCCCGAAGGAGACCGACGAAGTCTCCAATACCGATTACTTTGGTGAACCGGTCTACACCTACTCCCTGAAAGAAGGCATTGAAGACGGCTTCCTTGCGCCTTACAAGGTGGTTCGGGTTGACCTGGATGTAGACCTGCAAGGCTGGCGACCCACCAAGGGCCAGACCGACAAGCACGGTGAAGCGATTGATGACCGCATCTACAACCAGAAGGACTTTGACCGCACGCTGGTGATTGATGAGCGTACCGAGCTGGTGGCACAGACGATTACCAGTTACCTCAAGCGCACCGATCCCATGGC